>NZ_JBBDQW010000088.1:0-72251 GCF_040905785.1 Tistlia sp. | reverse complement strand
TCTGAGTGTCCACCATGTCTCCGGACACCTGTCCACCATGTCTCCAGGCTGGACAACAGGCTCACCATGAAGCGAAGGGGACGCCGGTGCGGCGGCTTGCTCTCCTTCGGCGGGCGCGGAGGAGGCCGGCGAGAGGGTCGCGCTTCATGGTGAGCTTGGTCGAACCACGAAGCGCGAGTTGCGCGGACCCCGGCATGGTTCGACAGGCTCATCATGAAGCGAAGGTGTGACGCCGAGAAGCCTGCGCCTCCCAGGCTAGGCCAGCAGCCCCAGGACGAGCGGCAGGCTGGCCAGGGCGACCAGGGTCTGCACGGTGATCAGGCTGGCCATCAGGGTCGCGTCGCCGCCGAGCTGGCGGGCCAGGATGTAGGCGCTGGTCGCGGTCGGCAGGGCGTTGAACAGGATCGCCACGAAGGCGGCGACGCCCTCGATGCCGAAGGCCTGCAGGAACAGCCAGGTGAGCAGCGGCAGGGCGGCCAGCTTGAGCGCCGAGGTCTGGAGCACGACCCGCCCGGCGGCGCGCGCCGCGCGCAGGTCGAGCGCCGCCCCGACCGCCAGCAGGCCGAGCGGCAGGGCGGCCCGGCCGAGGATCAGCGCCATCGGCCCCAGCACCGGCGGCAGGCCGATGCCGCTGAGGTTGAGCAGGCCGCCGAGCAGGCAGGCCAGGATCAGCGGGTTGGTCGCGAACTGCCGGGCCATGCCGGCGGCGCCCGGCGCCGCACCCCTGCCGTAGCGCGCCAGCATCGCCGTGCAGGTGACGTTCACCAGCGGCACGATCGCCGCGACTGCCAGGGCCGCCGCGGCCAGCCCCTCGGCGCCGTGCACGCCGTAGGCCACGGTCAGGCCGATGTAGGTGTTCATGCGCACGGCGCCCTGGTAGACGCTGGTCAGGCCCGGCCCGTCGACGGCGAAGAGCCGGCGCGCGGCCAGGATCAGCGCGCTCATCGCCAGGATCGCCAGCACGATCGCCGCCGCCATCGGCAGGATCTCCAGCCGGCTGAAGTCGGCCTGGGCCAGGGTCGTCGCGATCAGCGCCGGGAACAGCACGAAGTAGGTCAGCCGCTCGGCCGGCGCCCAGAAGTGGTCGCCGGGGAAGGCGCGGCGCTTGAGCAGCCAGCCGAGGAAGATCAGCAGGAAGACCGGCAGGATCGCGGCGACGACGGGGGACATGGCGGGGCGGTCAGGCCCGGTCCGGGGCCGGCCTGTCGCGGGGCAGCGAGTCGAGCGCGCCCTGCAGGATGAAGGCGGCGGCCATCTTGTCCACGACCTCGCCGCGCCGCCGCCGGCTCATGTCCGCCTCCTCGACCAGGAAGCGCTCGACCGCGGCGGTCGAGAGGCGCTCGTCCCAGAGCGCGACCGGCAGCCTGAAGCCGGCGATCTCGATCAGGTTGCGGGCGAACTGCCGGGTCGAGCGCGCCCGCCTGCCCTCGCTGCCGTCCATGTTGAGCGGCAGCCCGACGACCAGCCCCGCGACCTCGCGCTCGCGGCAGAGCTCCTCCAGGATCATGGCGTCCTCGGTGAACTTGCGCCGCCGGATCGTGCGCAGCGGCGAGGCCAGCGTCAGGTCGGAGTTGCTGAGCGCGAGACCGATGGTCTTCTCGCCGAGGTCGAGCCCGAGCAGGCGGCCGCGCCGCGGCAGCAGGGCCGGCAGGTCGGCGAGCTCGGTGAAGGGGCCTAAGGGGGAGGGTGCGAAGGGGGAGGGTGCGGACATGGGCGGCACGTTAGCCGCAAGCGCAGCCGCCCGGAAGCCCGGCGCTCAGGCCGCGGGCGGGCGGCACCTGCCGCGCAGCGGAGCCGCAGGGCCGGCAGCGCCGCTTTCCCGCAGCGACAGCGGCAGCTCGACGACGAAGCGGCTGCCGCTGGCAGTCGCCGGGCGGGCGGTGTCGAGCCAGATGCGGCCGTCGTGGGCCTCGACGATGGTCTTGGTCAGGGCCAGGCCCATGCCGAGCCCGGGGTAGGGCGAGCCGTCGGCGTGCAGGCGCCGGAACACCTCGAAGATCCGCTCGGCGTGGCGCGCCTCGATGCCGATGCCGTTGTCCTCGAGGAAGATGCGAAGGCTCGAGGGCGTCAGCTCGCCGTGGATCGTGAGCGCGAGCGGCGCGGCGGAGCGGTACTTCAGGGCGTTGCCGATCAGGTTCTGGAAGACCTGCTTGAGCAGGGTCGCGTTGCCCGGAATCTCGGGCAAGTCCGACATCGACAGCGAGACCTTTGCCTCGCCGAGCTCGCCGGCGACCTCCTCCAGGCACTGCTCGACGAGCTGCCGCAGCGCGACCGGCTGCGGGTCGAAGGTCAGCCGGCCGAGCCTGGCGAAATCCAGCAGGCTGCTGACCAGGCGGCTCATGTTCTCCGTGGCCTGGGCGATGTAGCCCATGGTGGCCCTCGCCTTGGGCGGGATGTCGGTGCCCAGGTGGCGCTCCAGCAGGCTGGTGAAGCCGGCGATCTGGCCGATCGGCGTCTGCAGGTCGTGGGCGACGCCGCCGGCGAACTGGTCGAGCGCCTGGTTCGAGCGCTGCAGCGCGCGCTCGTGCTGCTTCTGCTCGCCGATGTCGGCGATCACCAGCGTCAGGCCGCCTTCGCCGGTGGCCGCAGCCGAGATGCGGAACCAGCCGTCGCGGCGGCCGTCGGCGTAGGATCGCTCGAGCGTCACAGGTTCGCGCTGCAGCACGACCTCGCGCAGCAGGCCGGGCAGCCGCGTGCCGCGCCACCCGGGCCACAAGTCGAGCAGCCTGGCGCCGACCATCTCGCCGGCGGGCAGGCCGTGCATGCGCCGCGCCGCGGCGTTCGCCTGCAGGCACTCGAAGTCGGCGATCTCGCCCTTGTCGTCGTAGAGCGGCCGGAAGCTGGCGATGGCTTCCTGGCAGGCCTCGAGGATCGAGCGCGTCAGTTCGAGCGCGCGGCCCAGGTCGCGCCGGTAGGTGCGCTTCTCCGTGGCGTCCTGGACCAGCGCCACGAACAGCGGCCAGTCGCCGCTGGAGTCGAGCTCCAGGGTCACCTCGGCGGGATAGCTCGTGCCGTCCTTGCGGCGCTGCGGGCGCTCGAAGAGGACGCTCCGCCGCCGGCCGCCGCGCAGCGCGTCGAGCAGCCGCTCGAAGGACGCGAGCCCAACGCCGGGCATCAGGTCGAGCGGGGTCAGGTCGCGCAGCTCCGGCTCGCCGTAGCCCAGGTTCTCGCGCGCGCCGCGGTTGGCGGCGACGATGCGCAGGGTCAGGGCGTCGAACAGGTAGATCTCGTTCAGCGAGTTCTCGAAGATCCGGCCATAGCGGATCTGCTCCATCTGGCTGAGCTCGGCGAGCGACAGCCTCCGCTCCTTGCGCTCCAGGGCGCGGGCGGTGGCTAGCGATTCCGTCAGGTCGACGACGGTCGAAGCCAGCCGCCGGAGCAGCCGGCGCTGCGGCGCGGCGAAGCGGCGCGGGCGCCGGTCCAGCACGCAGAGCGCGCCGATGCGCCGGCCCTGCGGGGTGACGAGCGGCACGCCGGCGTAGAAGCGGAGGCCGGGCGCGCCGGCGACCAGCGGGGCGCCGGCAAGGCGCGCGTCGAGCGTGGCGTCCTCGACGACCAGCAGTTCCTCGCCGAGCAGCCTGCTGCTGCAGAAGGCCCAGTCGCGCGGCGTTCGGGGCAGCGCGAGGCCGAAGCGCGCGGTCAGCCAGAGGCGGTCCTCCTCGAGCAGGCTGACCAGCGCGATCGGCACGTCCAACAGGTCGGCGGCCAGCCCGACGATCCGCTCGAACCGGGCGTCGGCCTGGCTGTCGAGACTCTCGTAGTCGTCAAGCGCGTCGAGCCGCGGACTTTCGGCCGGTTCCTCGGCGTCGGCGACAAGGTTGCATGGACACACGGGTCTCACCCTTCTGCAGTCGCAGTTTCCGTCCGGGACGGAATCCGTGGAGGGTCATCCAGCACCCCTGATTCATAAGGGAGGCTTAACGGCCCTGTCCCGCAGGCACCGCCCTGCCCGCCTTGTGAGGCGGGCAGGGCGGTGCTAGACAGCGGCCACGACTTCCGAATGGTGGCAAGGAAAGAGGGGCGGCATGTCGGTCGACGTCGACACGGTGCGCCGGATCGCCAAGCTGGCGTGCATCCGCGTCGAGGACGAGCAGGCGGCGAGCCTGGTCGGCGAGCTCAACAACATCCTCGCCTGGGTCGAGCAGCTCGGCGAGCTTGACACCGAGGGCGTGCCGCCCATGACCTCGGTGGTCGAGCAGAAGCTGCCGCTGCGCGAGGACGCGGTCACCGACGGCGGCCGGCCGGACGAGGTCCTGGCCAACGCGCCGGAGCGCGCCCACGGCTTCTTCGTCGTGCCCCGGGTGGTGGAGTAGCCATGAAGCCGACCGACCTGACCCGGGCCGGCGCCCGCGACGCCCTGGCCAAGAAGCGGCTCTCTGCCAAGGCGCTGGTCGAGGCCTACGTCGCCGCCGTCGCGGCGGCGCGCCCGCTCAACGCCTTCATCCAGGAAACGCCGGAGCGGGCGCTGGAGATGGCCACCGCCTCGGACACGCGCATCGCCAAGGGCGAGGCCGGCCCGCTGGAGGGCATCCCGCTCGCGATCAAGGACCTCTACTGCACCAAGGGCGTGCGGACGACGGCGGGCAGCCGCATCCTGGAGGGCTTCGAGCCGACCTACGAATCGACCGTCAGCGGCCAGCTCTGGCGCGACGGGGCGGTGCTGCTCGGCAAGTCCAACCTGGACGAGTTCGCCATGGGCTCGTCGAACATGACCAGCGCCTTCGGCCCGGTCGAGAACCCCTGGAAGCGCCAGGGCGACAACCGCAAGCTGGTGCCGGGCGGCTCCTCCGGAGGCTCGGCCGCGGCGGTCGCGGCGCGCTGCGCGCTCGGCGCCACCGGTACCGACACCGGCGGCTCGATCCGCCAGCCGGCCTCCTTCACCGGCATCGTCGGCCTCAAGCCGACCTACGGCCGCTGCTCGCGCTGGGGCGTCGTCGCCTTCGCCTCCTCGCTCGACCATCCCGGCCCCTTCGCCCGCACGGTGCGCGACAGCGCGATCCTGCTGCGCTCGATGGCCGGCCACGACCCCAAGGACTCGACCTCGGTCGACCGCGCCGTTCCCGACTACGAGGCGGCCCTGACCGGCAACCTGCGCGGCCTCAGGATCGGGGTGCCCCGGGAGTACCGCGTCGACGGCATGCCGGAGGCCGTCGACCGGGTCTGGCAGCAGGGCATCGACTGGCTGAAGGCCGCCGGCTGCGAGATCGTCGAGGTCTCGCTGCCGCACACCCGCTACGCCCTGCCGGCCTACTACGTCATCGCACCGGCCGAGGCCTCCTCGAACCTGGCGCGCTACGACGGCGTGCGCTACGGCTTGCGCGTCGGCGGCGACCAGCCGCTCGCCGAGATGTACGAGGCGACTCGCGCCGCTGGCTTCGGCGACGAGGTCAAGCGGCGCGTGCTGATCGGCACCTACGTGCTCTCGGCCGGCTACTACGACGCCTACTACAACAAGGCGCGCAAGGTCCGCACCCTGATCGCCAACGACTTCAAGGCGGCCTGGGAGAAGGTCGACGCGATCCTGGCGCCGACCGCGCCCTCGGCCGCCTTCGCGATCGGCGAGAAGATGGACGATCCGCTCGCCATGTACCTCAACGACGTCTTCACCGTGCCGGCCAACTTGGCCGGCCTGCCGGCGATCTCGATCCCCGGCGGTCTCTCCTCCGACGGCCTGCCGCTCGGCCTCCAGGTCATCGGCCGCGCCTTCGACGAGGAAACCGTGCTGAAGGTCGCCGGCGTGCTGGAGGAGGCCGCCGGCTTCGACGCCCTGCCGGACTTCCTGGCCGGCTAGGCGACTCCGTGAGCGCCGCGATCCGCCGTCTCGGTCCGGACGACTGGCAGGCGTTCCGCGACCTGCGTCTGGCCGGCCTGCGGCGCGAGCCCGACAACTTCGGCGCCTTCCACGAGGAGGAGGCCGACCGGCCCGAGGCCTTCTGGCGCGACTGGACGGAGCGCGCGACCGTCGTCGGCGCTTTCGGCGAGTCGGATGCCTTGCTCGGCCTCGCCGGGATCTACCTGCTGCCGGGGCGCCGGATGCGCCACAAGGCGCAGCTCTTCGGCATGTATGTCGCCGAGCCGGCGCGTGGGCAGGGGCTCGGCCGGCGGCTCTGTGAGGCGGCGATCGCGGCGGCCAAGGCGCTGCCGGGCGTGACCCAGGTCCAGGCGGTAGTCTGGATCGAGAACCGGCCCGCGTGTGCGCTCTACCGCTCGCTCGGCTTCCTGCAATGGGGCCTGGAGCCCTGCGGCACCCGGGCCGCCGACGGCACCTGCTGCGACAACGCCCGCCTGACGCTGCGCTTCGACTGAGGCGTCGGCGGCGCCGGCGCAGGGAGCCCCGGCCGACTCAGCCCGCCAGCAGGGCGCTCCGGCGGGCCAGGCTTTCGGCCGGCCAGTGCCGCTCCCGGTCGTAGTACTCCGGCGCGGCCGGCACGCCCTCCGGCAGGATCACCCAGGGCTGCTTCGAGGCGGTGAAGATGTGGATGTCGGGCGGTAGGCGGTCGGGCTCGTCGAGCGTGCCGACCCGTAGGAAGCGCACCTTGGGGCCGGAGCCGGCGTAGTTGCTCCAGAGCGCGATCCGGCAGGCCGGGCAGCGGAAGATCCGTTGGCCCCGGCCGCTCGCCGAGGGCGTGTCGACCGCTTCGGGCCTGCCGCAGAGCAGGACCACCCGCTCGGCCTCGACCATGGCGTTGAGCGCGAAGGCGCTGCCGGTCTCGCGCTGGCACCAGCGGCAGTGGCAGCAGTGCACGAACAGCGGCCGGCCCGCCAGGCGGTAGCGCACCGCGCGGCAGGTGCAGCCGCCCTCGGCGGCGAAGTCCTCGCTCTCGGTCATGTCTCCTCCGATCGCCCCGGTCGATCCGCCTCATCATAGGCGGTTTCGCCGGCGCCAGAAGACCGGCGCCGCCACCCCGTTCACCTCGGCGCCGTTTGGGTGTAGATGACGGCTGCGACGGCAACGGCGGCAGACGGGACGAAACAAGCGATGGCACTGATCGAGGGCGAGACCGGCAGCTGGGAGATGGTCATCGGGCTGGAGGTCCATGCTCAGGTGATCTCCGACTCGAAACTCTTCTCCGGGGCCTCGACGCGTTTCGGCGCGGCGCCGAACAGCCAGGTCTCGCTGGTCGACGCGGCCATGCCGGGCATGCTGCCGGTGCTCAACGGCGCCTGCGTGGCGCAGGCGGTGCGCACCGGCCTCGGCCTGAAGGCGGCGATCAACCTGACCAGCGTCTTCGAGCGCAAGAACTACTTCTATCCGGACCTGCCCCAGGGCTACCAGATCAGCCAGTTCGAGAAGCCGATCGTCGGCAACGGCACGCTGACCATCGACCTGCCCGACGGCTCGACCAAGGACATCGGCATCGAGCGGCTGCACCTGGAGCAGGACGCCGGCAAGTCGCTGCACGACCAGGACCCCGGGCGCACCTTCGTCGACCTCAACCGCTCCGGCGTCGCGCTGATGGAGATCGTCTCCAAGCCGGAGCTGGGCTCTGCCGAGGAGGCCGGCGCCTACGTCCGCAAGCTGCGTTCGCTGCTGCGCTACCTCGGCACCTGCGACGGCAACATGGAGGAGGGCAGCCTGCGCTGCGACGTCAACCTGTCGCTGCGCCGGCCGGGCGAGCCCCTGGGCACGCGCACCGAGACCAAGAACGTCAACTCGATCCGCTTCGTCCAGCAGGCCATCGAGGCCGAGGCGCGCCGCCAGCTCGAGATCCTGGAGTCCGGCGGCAGCATCGTCCAGGAGACCCGCCTGTTCGACCCGAAGCGCGGCGAGACCCGCTCGATGCGCTCCAAGGAGGAAGCGCACGACTACCGCTACTTCCCCGATCCCGACCTGCTGCCGCTGGTCATCGAGAGCGCATGGGTCGAGGAGCTGAAGGCCGCGCTGCCCGAGCTGCCCGACGACAAGAAGGCGCGCTTCATCGCCGACTACGGCCTCTCGACCTACGACGCCTCCGTGCTGGTCGCCGAGCAGGAGAACGCCGCCTTCTACGAGACCCTGGTCGGGACCGGCGGCAAGCGCGACCCCAAGATCGCCGCCAACTGGACCATCACCAACTACTTCGGCGCGCTCAACGCCTCGGGCGCGACGCTGGAGAGCGCGCCGGTCGATGCCGACAAGCTGGGCGGCCTGCTCGACCTCCTGGCCGAGGGCACGATCTCCGGCCGCCAGGCCAAGGAGGTCTTCGAGGCGATGTGGGAGACCGGCAAGGACGCCGCCGCCCTCGTCGAGGAGAAGGGCCTGAAGCAGGTCTCCGACACCGGCGAGCTGGGCGCCGCGGTCGACAAGGTGATCGCCGACAACCCGGCCCAGGTCGAGAAGTACCGGGAGAACCCGAACGTCGTCGGCTGGTTCGTCGGTCAGGTCATGAAGGCGACCCAGGGCAAGGCCAACCCGGCGGTGGTCAACAAGCTGCTCAAGGAGAGGCTGGGCTGAGGCCGAACCGGCGCCCGGCCCGCTGCCGCTTCACCGGGGCTTCGGCTCGCGCCTGACCTCGACCTTGACCTCCATGCTGGCCTGCGTCTCGGGCACGCCGCGAAAGGAGCCGCGCACCGGCTGTGCCTGCTCGGGCGTGCGCGTGGTGGCGACGCGCACGAGGTCGCGGCCGGCGACGATCAGGTTGGTCGGGTCGAACTCGACCCAGCCGACGCCGGGCACGAAGACCTCGGCCCAGGCATGGGTCGCGCCGCCGCCGCGCAACGCGTCCTCGCCCTCGGCCGCGCCGCCGGCCTGCGTATTGGGCAGGGTCGCCGGGTCGCAGAGATAGCCGGTGACGAAGCGCGCCGCGAAGCCCAGGTCGCGCGCCGCCTCCATGAACAGGAACGCGAAGTCGCGGCAGGTCCCGCTGCCGCTCTCCAGCGTCTCGGCCGGCTTCTGGGTCCCCATCGCCTCGCGCCGGCTGTAGCCGAAGCCCTGGTGGATCGCCTGGCCGAGGGCGTGCAGCAGGTCGAGGCTGGAACCGGAGGGCTCGGGCATCGCCCGGGCGCGCCAGGCGGTGACCGCCGAGCGGTCCTCCGGGTGCTGCAGATGCAGCAGGGGCGCCAGGTCGACCTGCTCGTCGTCGCGGTAGCGGAAGGGGTAAGTTTCGGCGGCCTCGGCGAAGGTGACCAGCGGATCGTCGAAGACGTGGCGGCTGACCAGCAGGTCGCTCTCGATGAGCAACTCCTCGGTCGGGCCATTGAAATGGGCGCGGGCGATCGAGTTGCCGAAAGTGTCGAACGACCAGCGCAGGCGGGCGAGGGGCGAGATGCGCAGCCCGGCCTCGATCAGGCGCAGGTCGTGGCTGTCGCGCGGGCGGATCATCAGGCGATGCTCGTCGAGCTCGACAGGGTGGTCGTAGCGGTAGCGGGTGGTGTGGCGGACGCGGATGACGGTCAAGGGGAATTCGATTCGAAGGCGTCGGGGAGCAGCCTGCAGAAGATGGGGAGCCTGCGCCCGGAAGTCAGCCGGCGACTGCAACCGCCTGACGCCAAAGGGCTGAAAGTCGCGTCCGGCGAGCGGTTCTGCCGCTGGAACGCATCGCGGTCACGAGGTGTTCTTCGAAGCGAAATGTATTCACCGGCCGTGCCGCCTGCCGTGCCGCCCCCTGTCAGGAAAGACATGCCGCATGCTGATCCGCGTCGGATTCGAGATCACCGTCGAGTGCGAGCAGGAGACGCCGATGCTGCTGGCGCTCTATCCGCACCCCTCGCGCGTCCTCGACGTCATCGGCCAGGACGGCCTCAGCCTAGCGCCGCCGCTCCACATCGTCGAGTTCAAGGACGTCTTCGGCAACCGCTGCGGACGGGTCGTCGTGCCCCGCGGCAGGACCACGCTGCACAGCGACTTCCTGGTCCGTGACGACGGCCGGCCGGACCCCGTGAACGGGGACGCGCCGCAGCAGGGGGTATCGGACCTCCCGAACGAGGTCATTCCTTTCCTGACCGCGAGTCGCTACGTCGAGAGCGACGCCCTGACCGAGACCGCCTGGCGGCTGTTCGGCTCGACGCCGCCCGGCTGGACTCGCGTCCAGGCGATCTGCGACTTCGTGCACCGTCACATCAGCTTCGGCTACCAGCACGGCCGGCCGACCAAGACCGCCCTCGACGCCTACCGCGAGCGCACCGGCGTCTGCCGCGACTTCGCGCACCTGGCGGTCGCGCTGTGCCGGGCGATGAACATACCGGCGCGCTACGCCAGCGGCTGGCTCGGCGACATCGGCGTGCCGGCGCAGGGCGACCCGGGCGATTTCTGCGCCTGGTTCGAAGCCTATCTGGGCGGGCGCTGGCATACCTTCGACGCGCGCTACAACACACCGCGCATCGGCCGAATCCTGATGGTGCGCGGTCGCGACGCCGCCGACGTCGCCATGATGACGACCTTCGGGGCCAACCGGCTGACCGCCTTCGAGGTCTGGTGCGACGAGGTGCCCGCCGAGCGGGCGCAGCGCGCGATCTCCGAGGTCTTCCGCGGCCCCGAACGGCTCGACCGGCGGGCGCAGGGCATCGGGCAGGTCGAGGCCGCCCAGCCCCATGACGGCGAGAGCGGCGAGCGGGAGCTCGAGCGGGTCGGCTCGCGCAGCTGAGCCGGCGCCGCCCGCCCTGAGGCGCAAGCGGGCTCAGCCGGCGCCGTAGGCTTCCGGGCCCGACTCGCCGACGCTGCGCTCGAGCCAGGGGTCGCGGGTCGTCTCGGTCAGGTTGTCGGCGAGGCGCGCCTGCAGGGCCGCCATGTCGAGCTGGTGCAGTGAGCCGGCCTCGACTTGGTGGACGGCCTCCGCCGCCGCCCGCCCCATGGCGAAGCAGGGGCCCATGACCCGAACCGAGGCCAACGCGGCCGGCTCGGCGTCGATACAGCGGCCCGCCACGACGACATTGTCCAGACCCTTCGGCGTCATGGCGCCGAACGGCAGGTAGTGCAGGTGGTCCTCGTCGAACATCTCCCAGTGCGTCGTCTCGGGCGTGGTGTGCAGCTCGATCGGCCAGCTGCAGCGCAGCACGCGGTCGTCCGGCACGGCGCCGTTGCGCACCGCCTCGACGGTCAGGCGCCGGGTGCCGACGATGGTCCGGGTCTGGCGGATGCCGGCTTGGCCGTAGTGCGCGACCCGGGCGCGGCCGTAGGCCTCGGGGAACTCCTCGCGGAACAGGGCGAGCAGGGCGTCGACCTGCCGCTTACCCTCGATCCCGGCGAGCGCGAGGCCGACCGCGTCGAGCGGCGTCTCGATGTGCGTCAGGTTCAGGTTCACGCGGCCGTCGCCGACGGGGAAGATGAAGCCGTCGAAGCGGACCAGGCCGAACTCGGCGCCGCGGCGCTTCATCGCCTCGTGGTAGGTCGAGCGCGGCCAGTCGGCGCAAGCGTCGGTGTCGACCCGCTCGAACATCGCCATGACCGTGCCGTAGATCGGCTCGTCGGCGGTGTTCATCTCCAGGTCCGACAGCCAGGGAATCACGGCGTCGCCCGAGGCGTCGACAAAGGCGCGCGCCTGCACCCGGACCTCGCCGAAGCGCGTCGCGAAGGCGAGGGCCGTCACCCGGGTTCCGCCCCGCTCGACCTCGCGCAGCACGGCGCCGAGCAGGGGCGTGACGCCGGCCGCGACGACCGCGCGCTCGGCCCAGCGCTGCCAGGCGTCTATGGCATAGTCCAGGATCACCGTGTTGCGCGCCCGCCGCGGCGCCGCCTCGCCGGCGGCGATCAGCTCGTGAATCATGCCGTCCATGACGCCGTGGACCAGGCGCAGCGGCTGCGGGCCGTTGCCGTAGAGCCCGCAGAGCGTGCCCAGGGCGGCGCTGATCGCCTGGCCGCCGACTTGCGGCGCCGCGTCGGCCAGCACCACCGACTCGCCCAGCGCCCCGGCCTCCAGCGCCGCCGACAGCCCGGCCGCCCCGGAGCCCAGGACGCAGACGTCGCAGTCCAGGACCTTCGGCTCGGCGCCGCCGCGCCGGATCGGCTTGATCTCGGGGAATCTCGTCACGGGGTGTCCTTCCTCGCACAGGCCGGGTCTCGGCCAGACCTCGGCCGCCTCGGTCTTATCAGCGACAGTCTGCACATGGTAACGGTCGCCGCAACGCGGCGGCCCGCCCGCCACCGGCGGGACAAGCGCCCAGGGGCCGGATAGAGTGGCCGGCCAAGCCCCAGAGAAAAAGACGATAGGGAGGAAAGCCAGATGACGGACAGGACCACGGGCAGGACCACGGGCAGGACCACGGGCAGGACCAGGGGCCGATGGTCGCGGCGCGCTCTGCTGGCCGCCGCCGGCTTGGCGGCCTGGCTCGGCGCCGGCCTCGGCAGCGCGACCGCGGCCGACCAGGTGACCGTCGGCGCGCTGCGCTTCACCTCGCACGCGCCCAGCTTCATCGCCTACGAGCGCGGCTACTTCCGGGACGAGGGCCTGGAGGTCGAGCTGAAGTTCTTCCAGGCGGCCCAGCCGATCGCCGTGGCCATCGCCTCGGGCGACATCGACTTCGGCGTCACCGCCCTGACCGGCGGCTTCTACAGCCTCGCCGACAAGGGCGCGGTGAAGGTCGTCGGCGGCCTCTACGCTGAGAAGCCGGGCGTGCCCGGCATGGCGATCCTGGCCTCGAACCAGGCCTGGGAGGCGGGCCTGAAGTCCCCAGCCGACCTCAAGGGCCGGTCCTGGGCCATGACCCAGCAGGGCTCCTCCTTCCACTACGTCGCCGGCATGATCGCCGAGCGCAACGGCTTCGCCCTGTCCGACATGTCGCTGAAGGCACTGCAGAAGGTGCCCTCGATGATCGGCGCGGTGAAGTCGGGCCAGGTCGACGCCATGGCCATGGTGCCCCACGTCGCCGTGCCGCTCGAGAACTCGGGCGCGGCCAGGATCATCGGCTGGGTCCGCGACCTCGGCCCCTACCTGGTGACCTCGATCTTCACCTCGACCCGCAACGTCGAGGAGCGGCGCGAGATGGTCGAGCGCTTCCTGCGGGCCTACGCCAGGGGCATCGAGGACTACCGGGCGGCCTTCCTCGATCCCGAGGCCGACCAGGCGACGGTCGACGGCGTGATCGACGTCATCCACAAGCACGTCTACACCGACCAGCCGCGCGAGAAGGCGGCGCCCTCGATCCTGGCCGGCGCCGTGCACATGAACGAGGGCGCGGCGCTCGACGTCGCCAACATCGCCGAGCAGCTCGCCTGGTACCAGGCCCAGGGCCTGGCGCCCGAGGGCCTCGCCGTCGAGGACTTCGTCGACACCGGCTTCGTCGCGACGACCGAGTAGCCGGGGTTACCGGCGGCTCGGACGCAAGGGAGCGGCGGCATGGATCTCTGCCTCAGCGACGTCTCGCACCGCTACGGCGAGCTGGAGGTACTGCGCGGCATCGACCTCACCATCGAGGCCGGGCAGATCGTCTGCGTCATCGGGCCGTCGGGCTGCGGCAAGTCGACGCTGCTGCGCCTGCTCGGCGGGCTCGAGCGGCCGACGTCCGGGGCGGTGCTCCAGATCGGCGCGCCGCCGCCCGACTGCCTCAACCCCCTGACCTACGTGTTCCAGGACTTCGCGCTGCTGCCCTGGCGCACCGCGGCGGGCAACGTCGCGCTGGCGCTCGAGGACCAGCCGGTCGGCCGGGCGGAGCGCCGGGAGATCGTCGCCGACGTGCTGGCGCGCACCAAGCTCTCCGAGTTCGCCGAGGTGCTGCCCCGGCAGCTGTCGGGCGGCATGAAGCAGCGCGTCGCCATCGCCCGGGCGCTGGCGGTGCGCCCCGCCTGCCTGCTGCTGGACGAGCCGCTCTCGGCGCTCGACAGCCAGACCCGCGAGCTGCTGCTCGACGACCTGCTGGAGCTCTGGCTGCGCGAGCGCTTCACGGCCTGCTACGTGACCCACAACCTGAACGAGGCGGTGCGCCTGGGCCACCGGGTCGTGGTCCTGTCGCGCCTCCCCGGGGAGATCCGCGAGATCGTCGAGATCGACCTGCCCCTGGAGGAGCGCAAGGACGCCCTGGCCTCGCTGCAGGTCCAGCAGGGCCGGCTCTGGGAGCTGATGCGCGAGGAGGCCATGGCCGCCGACCGGGAGCTCGCCGATGTCTGAGGCGCGCGAGGGGGCAAGGGGCGGGGGGCAGGCAGGCAGCGGGGAGCAGGCAGGCAGCGAAGGCCAGGCGCGCGCGGTGCCCTTCCGCGGCGGCGGATTCGCGCCGCGGCCGGTCCGCCTGGTCGCGCCGGTCCTCTTCGTCGCGCTGGCGCTGGGCTGGGAGGCCGGCTCGCGGCTCGGCCTGATCGGACCGTTGGTGCTGCCGGCGCCGAGCGAGGTGATCGCGGCCTTCTGGCGCCTGGTCGAGACCGGCCAGCTCTGGCTGCACCTGGGCGCCTCGCTGCAGCGGCTGCTGATCGGCTGGTCCTGCGGCACGCTGCTCGGCCTGCTGGTCGGCCTCGCCGCCGGCCTGTTCTCGCTCGGCCGGGCCGGCATCGTGCCCTTCGTCGCCGCCTTCTTCCCGATCCCCAAGATCGCGCTGCTGCCGCTGTTCATCATCTGGTTCGGCATCGGCGAGGAATCGAAGGTCGCGACGATCCTGTTCGGCAGCTTCTTCCCGACCGTGATCGCGGTCTACGGCGGCGTCGACAACGTCGACCGCGGCCTGATCCGCATGGGCCAGTCCTTCGGCCTCTCGCGGCTGTCGATCGTGCGCAAGATCGTGCTGCCGGGCGCCCTGCCGGCGATCCTCTCGGGATTCCGGATCTCGGCCGCGATCGCCATCATCCTGCTGGTCGCCGCCGAGATGATCGGCGCCGAGTACGGCGTCGGCGCCTACGTGCTGCTCGCCGGCAACCTGATGGCGACCGACCAGCTGCTCGCCGGCGTGGCGATCCTCTCGATGCTCGGCCTCGCCGTCAGCTGGCTGCTCGGCCGCGCCGAACGCCATTTCCTGAAGTGGCGGACCTGAGCGGGGCGTGGTAGCAGGCGGCCATGCCGCTCCTGTCGCCCGGCCAGTCGCCCGTGAAGACGCTGCTCGCCGGCCTGGCGCCGGTCGTCTTCGTGCTGCTCTGGGCGACCGGCTTCGTCGGCGCCAAGCTCGGCCTGCCCTACGTCGAGCCCGGCACCTTCCTGGTCCTGCGCTTCCTCATCGTCATCGCCGTGATGGCGCCGCTGCTGCTGCTGCTGCCCGACCAGCGGCCGCGGAGCTGGCGCCAGACCGGCCACGTCGCCGTGGTCGGCGCGCTGATGCACGGCATCTACCTGGGCGGCGTCTTCGTCGCCATCGGCCGCGGCATGCCGGCCGGCCTCGCCTCCCTGATCGTCGCCCTGCAGCCCCTGCTGACGGCGGCGGTGGTCGGGCCGCTGCTCGGCGAGCGGGTCGGCGCCCGCCAGGTCGTCGGCCTGCTGCTCGGCCTGCTCGGCGTCGCCCTGGTGCTGTCGGGCAAGCTGGCGCCCCAGGGCGGGCCGGCCGGTGACGGCTCGCCGTCCCAGGGCTTCGGCCTCGACGCCCTGGCCTTCGTGCTGGCCGCGCTGGTCGCGATCACCGCGGCCACGGTCTACCAGAAGCGCTACGTTCAGCACGCGCCGCTGATCGGCGGCGCCGTGGTGCAGTATCTGGCCGCGACGCTCGTCGTCGGCCTGCCGGCGCTGCTCTTCGAGAGCGGCCGGGTGGTCTGGAGTGGCGAGTTGGTCTTCGCCCTCGGCTGGCTGGCCCTGGTGCTCTCGATCGGCGCCGTCAGCCTGCTGATGCTGCTGATCCGCTGGGGCGAGGCGTCCAAGACCGCCAGCCTGTTCTACCTGGTGCCGCCGGTGACGGCGGTCATGGCTTACCTGCTGTTCGGCGAAGCGCTGGGGCCGCTGGCCCTGGCCGGCATGGCCCTGACCGTGCTCGGCGTCGCTCTGGTCGTGGTCCGGCCGCGCGGCCGCTGAGTCCGCCCGCCACCTTCCCGCGCAGCTCGGCGCGCTTCCTACCCGTCCATGTTCCCTATATGTTCTAACTGCGGCCCGCCGGCCGCGAGCAGGGAAGGGAGCGCCGGCGTGGCCGGGTTCAAGCGACGGGCACTGGAGGAGGAGGACCGCAGCCGCAAGGCGATCGGGCTGGGCGAGCTCGCCGCCGAGGGCATCGGCGTGTTCTGCTGGTGCAACCGCTGCGGCCACAACGCCACCCTGGGCATCGAGCGCCTGGTCCAGGAGCTCGGGCCGGGCTTCCCCGTGCCCGAGCTCGGCGGCCGCCTGCGCTGCTCCGGCTGCGGCGCCAAGGACGTCGCGACCCGGCCCGGCTGGCCCTCCGTCGGCCCGGTCGCCCGCCACGGCCCGGATCGCAGCTGACCGACTCGGGGGCGCGCGCCTGTCCGGAACAGGCGCTTTGCCGGAGCCGGGCTTGCCGTGGCCGGCCCCTGGCCTCACCTTGTCGCGGGACGGGCGTCCCGCGAGTCCTTTTCGACAGGGGAGCGACATGGCGATCGAACTCTATTCCTGGGCCACGCCGAACGGCCACAAGGTGCACATCCTGCTCGAGGAGCTGGGCGTCGACTACCGGGTCCACCCGATCGACATCGGCAACGGCGACCAGTTCGATCCCGACTTCCTGAAGATCAGCCCGAACAATCGGATTCCGGCGATCGTCGATCCCGAGGGGCCCGGCGGCAAGCCGCTGGCGCTCATGGAGTCGGGCGCGATCCTGCTCTATCTGGCGGAAAAGCACGGCCGCTTCCTGCCGGCCGAGGGCCGCGAGCGCTACCTGACCCTGCAGTGGCTGATGTGGCAGATGGGCGGCCTGGGGCCGATGCTCGGCCAGGCCCACCACTTCCTGCAGTACGCGCCGGAGAAGATCGACTACGCCATGAAGCGCTACGCCAACGAGGCCAACCGCCTCTACGGCGTGCTCGACAAGCGCCTCGGCGAGAGCCGCTACCTCGCCGGCGACGACTACTCGATCGCCGACATGGCGGCCTGGCCCTGGACCCGCTACCCCGAGCGCCAGGAGGTGCGGCGCGAGGACTATCCGAACTTCCAGCGCTGGTTCGAGGAGATCGCGGCGCGGCCGGCGGTCGTGCGCGGCGTCGAGGTCCTGGTCGGCCTCAAGAAGGAAGGCTTCGACGACAAGGCCAAGGAGATGCTGTTCGGCGCGACCCAGTTCCAGCGCCGCTGATCCTTCCGCCCACGCCCGATCCCGCGCCGCGGGTGGCGCCGCCCCGCCGCTTGCGGCAGGATCGCCGGGCGCGCCCGATCGAGACGTCACCGCGCCGGGCGCGCCCAATCGAGAGGCCGCGCCGGGCGCGCCCAATCCGACAGATTACCGCGCTTGGCGCGCGCAATCCCTAGACATCAACGAACGAGGGGAGAAGTCCGACGATGACGATTCAGCTCTACACCTGGGGCACGCCCAACGGACGCAAGGTCTCGATCGCCCTGGAGGAGCTCGGGCTGGCCTACGAGGTCCACCCGATCGACATCACCAAGGACCAGCAGTTCGACCCCGCCTTCCTGAAGATCAGCCCGAACAACAAGATCCCGGCGATCGTCGACCCCGAGGGTCCGGGCGGCAAGCCGATCGCACTCTTCGAGTCGGGGGCGATCCTGATCTGGCTGGCCGACAAGACCGGCAAGCTGCTCGCCAAGGACGGGCCGGCGCGCTACGAGGCGCTGCAGTGGCTGATGTGGCAGATGGGCGGCTTCGGGCCGATGCTCGGCCAGGCCCATCACTTCCTGCGCTTCGCCAAGGAGGAGGTGCCCTACGCCAAGGACCGCTACTCGAACGAGACCCGGCGGCTCTACGGCGTCCTCGACAAGCGCCTGGGCGAGAGCGAGTTCCTGGCCGGCGAGGCCTACGGCATCGCCGACATCGCGACCTACCCCTGGGCGGCGCGCCACGAGTGGCAGCAGGTCGCGCTCTCGGACTTTCCCCACGTCGAGCGCTGGTACGCGCAGGTCGGCGCGCGCCCGGCCGTGGCCAAGGGCATGCAGGTGCCCTGAGTCGGCGCCGGGGCTCTAGCTCAGAAGGCGGCGGCCTGCTGGCGCAGGGCGGTGTCGGCGGAGCGCGGCCGGCCGCGCCGGCGCGGCGCCATGGCGACGACTTCGCCGCCGCCGCCGACAGCGTCGCCGCCGGGCCGCAGGCCGGCGAGCTCGTTGCGCGCCAGCTCGAGGTTCTGCAGCTCGCGGCGGTCCTCGCGGTCCCAGACCTCCATGCAGCTCATCTTGATCTCGACCAGGTCGAGCAGGGTATCGAGGCTCCGTTTCGACAGGGACATCACGCTTCTCCGTCCTCTCTCGTGCGGCGGGCCTCGCGGGGGGCGGGCCCTTTGCCGTCAGGGGGTTTCCTTGAAGACGACCCTGGGGCGTTAAGATTAACGGAGTGTCACTAACATTCGCGTTCCTGTGGATAAAACCGCCTCGCTACACCGATTCCGTGCATCGGTTGAGGCCACTGCCGAGGGAGCCTCGCGCATCGCGCGAACCGCCTCGACGGCGCCCCGACCCGGACCCGACCGGGACCCGGCGCGGCGTCTTCGCCGGGGCCGCTCGCCGTCGTTGACAGGCCGAGCGGCAGCCGTCTAGAACAGCGGGCCCGCAAACGTCGTGGTTATAAGCCGCTCGTATTGCGGAGGGGTGGCCGAGCGGCTGAAGGCGACGGTTTGCTAAACCGTTATACGGTTAACACCGTATCGAGGGTTCGAATCCCTTCCCCTCCGCCAACTTCCTTTCGCAAACTCGCGAAGGCGCGCCAGTGACGTCGAAATTCCTCCTTTTTCAAAGGGGTTTGGCCAGACCGACCGAACCTCAGAGACTGGCAGGAAGCCGATTTTCGGTCTCTGAACGGCTTTCGTCTCTAACCGAGCGAACCTCGCCGGATTTGGTTCTGTCAAAGAAAACACAACGTTTCCAGTCGGTTGCACGATTCGTGCCGACCGAACTTTTTACAGCCGTTCCCTCGCCAGGCATTCAATCAGAGACACCCAAGGTGGGCGTTGTGGGGCGCGTCGATGCGTCGGTCAGCGTATGCGCCAGTCCCTCGATGGCGCGTGCGGTGTAAGCGGGGTCACTCTTCCGGGCATCCAGGCGAGGAAGGACGACGGTGCGCGGGATCAGAACACGTAAGGTCAAAATACTGACACGGCTGAGAAGCCCGTGCTAAGCGAGGTCGGATATAGCCGCCCTGGAAAGGGCAATAACAAGGGCAGTGTCAAAGGTCTTGTTGGATGGGCACGGCGGAACCTGATGGTTCCCTTCCCTTCGTTCAGGCCGTCGCCTGTCCGCCTGTGATGTGGTTGTGAGTACTAGCCAGCCAACCGTTCTTCATGAGCAAAGGGGCTGAGGCCAAGCCATTCCTGCATTCGGGCGACGATCTCGCTTGGGCCGGTCAGTTCCAGTCTTCCATCGTTCACCGCTTTTTCGACCGACTCCAGGCCCATCCAGATCGCGGTCATAGTGCGCAGGCTGCATTCGGAGTAGAGATCAACGTCATAGCCTGGATCGGCATAGCAGGCCTCGACACCGGATTGCGGATCGGCAAGCAACCAGTAGTTCTGCCGCGCCTTTGGAAGATTGCTGAACACGAACTGGAGGCAAACCCGGCGCTCCGGCAGCGGATCGATATTCAGGAAACGATGCATATCCCATATCAGCAATTCGGGATCGAGATTGTTGAGGGAAATTTCGCTTTCCACCCATCTTTGCCCCCATGCGCCGATCCCCATGATAAGCGGGCGAAGCTCTTCTCCGGCTTTTGTCAGGCGGTACTCCTTAACGCCCTGGCCGCCCTTGGCAGACTGAATAACTCCTGCCGCCTCCAATTCTCCCAACCGCTTTGACAGCAGCGTTGGCGACATCCGCGGCAGGCCTCGCCGAAGATCGTTGAACCGCGTGCTGCCGCACAGAAATTCCCTGATCAAAAGCGGCGTCCAGCGCGCGCAAAAAATCTCCGAGGCCATCGAAACCGGACAAAACTGACCGTAGCTGCCGCGCATGATAGGCTTCTCCTTGCTCGAAAAATCCGATCGTTCGAGCCTAAGGGGCATATCCGGCTCGGTCCAGTACAGTTTTAGGACTATCGCGGCACAGCCATTACGGTGACTCTGGTGGCGCGCTTCGAATACCAGGGAGAGAGACCGTGACCACGATACATAAAGGAACCTGCTTTTGCGGCAGCGTTGAAATCGAAGTTTCCGGCACGCCGGAGGGGATGGGCTATTGCCACTGCTCGTCCTGCCGCGCTTGGTCGGCGGGGCCGGTGAATGCATTTAGCCTTTGGAAACCGCAAAGCGTGCGGGTCACCAAAGGGCAGGATCTCGTTGGCGAATATGCCGGTGTGTCGAACTCGAAGCGCAGGTTCTGCAAAAATTGCGGCGGGCACATCATGACGGATCACCCGGAATGGGGCGTCACCGATGTCTTCGCAGCGGCGATTTCCAGCTTGCCCTTCGAACCGGGCGTACATGTGAACTACGCCGAGACCGTGCTGCCGATGCGGGACGGCCTGCCCAAATTTAAGGACTTTCCAACCGAAATCGGCGGGTCCGGCGCGCAAATGGCGGAATAGTGCCCATCCATCGGGCTAGACCAAAAAGGAGAGTGAAATGACAGTCGCGACGAAAGTCTTCGATCCCGCCGCTTTCAAGCAGACCACCCGCCGCCAGTGGGACGAAGCCGCCGATGCCTGGAACCGGTGGACGCCCCTTCTGGACCGATGGTTGGGCCCATCGACGGAACTGATGCTCGACAAGATGGGCTTGACGGAGGGCAGCCGCGTTCTGGATGTCGCGGCCGGCGCTGGAAGCCAGACGCTCAATGCGGCGAAGCGCGTCGGACCATCGGGCCATGTGCTGGCGACCGATTTGTCGGCAGGTATCCTCAAACATGCCAAAGCCAATGCCGACTTGGCTGGGATCGCTCATATCAAGACCCAAGTGCTTGACGGCGAGGATGTCGGCGGGATCGAGGCCGAGCCGTTCGATGGCGTTATGTCGCGCGTCGGGCTGATCTATTTTCCGGACCAGCATAAGGCGCTGACGGGTATGCGCGCGCAGTTGCGCGTCGGCGGCCGGATCGGTGCGATCACCTATGCCGAGGCCGATCGCAACGGCTTCTTCTCGGTGCCGGTCGGCATCATCCGCCGCCGCGCAGAGCTGCCCGCGCCGCTGCCGGGCCAGCCTGGGCCTTTCTCGCTGGGCGACCCCGACGTGCTGGCCGGCCGGTTGCGCGACGCGGGCTTTACCGGCGTCGAAATAGAGCGTGTCGCGGCACCGGTCCTGCTGGGCTCGGCTCAGGAATGCCTGCAATTCGAGATGGAAAGTTTTGGGGCCTTGCATCAGATGCTCGCGGGGCTCACCGCGCCCGAGCAGGATGACGCCTGGGATGAAATCGAGGAAGCGCTGCGCGCTTTCGAAAAGGATGGCCGGTTCGAAGGGCCTTGCGAGATGCTTGTTGCCACCGGGACGAAAGCTGCCTGATCCATGCCGCGGGTCAGCATGATGCCCGGCAGCCACTGCCCAGGCTCAGGACTCACAGCCGGAACCGGTGGGCAACCTGATCAATCACGAAAAGGAAAAATCCGATGACAAAAATTGCAATCGTTCAGGAACCGCCTGTCTATCTGAACCTTGCCGCCAGCATGGAGCGCGCCGTCGGACTGGTAGCACAAGCCGCCAGCGAGGGCGCCCGGCTGCTGGTCTTCCCCGAGGCCTGGTTTCCCGGCTACCCGACATTTGCCTGGCGCCTGTCACCGGGGGCCGATATGGGCAAGACAGACGAATTGTTCGCCCTGTTGCAAGCCAATTCCGTCGATCTGAGCCGAAATGGTATGGCCCCCTTGCAGGAGGCCGCCGCCGAACATCAGATGGTGATCGTGGCCGGTTATCAGGAAGTCGACGGTGAGGTGTCGGGGTCGACCCTGTTCAATTCCTGCATCACCATCGACGCCGACGGCACCATCGCGAACAACCACCGCAAACTGATGCCGACCAACCCGGAGCGCATGATCTGGGGTTTTGGCGACGGGTCGGGCCTCAATGTGGTCGAAACAGCGGTGGGGCGGATCGGTGCGCTCATCTGTTGGGAAAGCTACATGCCATTGGCGCGTTTCGCGCTCTATGCCCAGAACATCGATATCTATGTCGCGCCGACCTGGGACAGCGGCGACACATGGTTGGCCACGATGCAGCATATCGCCCGCGAAGGCGGCTGTTGGGTGGTCGGATGCGCGACGGCACTGGAGGTGTCGGACATTCCCACGGACATCCCGCATTACGACATTCTGTTTCCGAACAAGAATGAATGGGTGAACTCCGGCGATGCAGTGGTCTACAAGCCCTTCGGCGGGATCGCTGCCGGGCCGATGCACCGCCAAAAGGGGCTTCTTTTGGTCGAGATCGACGTCTCCGAAGCCCGGGCTTCGCGCCGGAAATTCGACGCCAGCGGCCACTATTCCCGCCCCGACGTGTTCTCGCTCTCGGTCGACAGAAGCCACAAGCGACCGGTATCGTTCAGTTGACCGGCGGCCGTCTGCGCCAACGACCGATGCTGGCCGAGGCTGCTGTTCGCAGCAGGCGCAAGGCGCAGAAAGCGACCGTTGGTGCGAGCGCGGTGAAATGGAGCTTCATCCGCATTGCGGTCGTACGCACCGTGCTCGTCGCGGATTGCAGGTGCGGGTTCGAAGCGTCGGATTCAGATCACTAGCGGCACTCGCGGCCGACCAATGACTGCTAAGCTAAAAACGGCATCTATCTGCTCCTCCCACGGCAACTCTGCCACCGCCATCAGGTCATTGATCGATATGGCGGGCGGCTTACGGGTGATGACGAGAGTCTCAAGGACGCTCGGGGACAGATACGCCAACCGGATCATCCGTCCCACGAACCGGTCGGAGACCTTCTCGGCTACGGCGATGTCCTCGATGGTGGAAGCGACGCCGGCTTCCAGCTGCCGCCGCCAGCTCCACGCTCGGGCGATGGCGCGCAGCACATGGGGATCCTGCGCCCGGCCGTTTCGCGCGTCTACATCGTCGGGCGGCAGGATCTTCGGCCGCCCGTTGCGCTTGCGGATCGTCAGCGGAATGACCACGCGGATGGTGTCCGGCGTGGCGTTCATGCGCAGGCCTCCCTCTAGATGTTTAGTCCCGTGGTGTGATGGTACGCTTTCAGCGACCGTCAACAAGGATGCACTATGGGACAAGTACTGCACGGCTGCGCCACGACCACTCACGCCGTCCGAGCGGCAATACAGCGATCGGAAGCTTCGGTCCAGGAACTGAGCCAGCGCTACGGCATCAACTCGAAGACGGTTCGGAAATGGCGCAAGCGCCGTTCTGTCGAAGATGCGTCGATGGGACCGAAGGAGCGGCGCTCGACGGTGCTGTCAGCCGAGGAGGAGGCGCTCATCGTCGCCTTCCGCAAGCACACCCTGCTGCCGCTCGACGACTGTCTCTACGCCCTTCAGGCGACGATCCCGCATCTAACCCGCTCCAGCTTGCATCGGCTGTTCCAGCGCCACGGCGTCAGCCGTCTGCCAAGCGTCGAAGGCGACAAGCCGAAGAAGCGGTTCAAGGACTATCCCATCGGCTACGTCCACATCGACATCGCCGAGGTACGAACCGAGGATGGCAAGCTCTACATGTTCGTCGCCATCGATCGGGTCAGCAAATTCGCTTTTGCCGAGCTGCACGAACAGGCCACGCGGCGTAGCGCTGCCGACTTCCTGCGCCGCCTGATCGCGACAGTCCCCTACAAGATCCACACCGTCCTGACCGACAACGGTACCCACTTCACCACGCCGGGGAACGAGCGCTCCGCAGTCGCGGAGATCAAAGACGCCATCGCCGAAGGCGAGCTGTTTCGGGCTCACGCCTTCGAGTTTGCCTGCGCCAAGGCCGGCATCGATCACCGCCTGACCAAACCGAACCATCCCTGGACCAACGGCCAGGTCGAGCGCATGAACCGCACGATCAAAGAGGCAACGGTCCGTCGCTATTACTATGACAGCCACGATCGGCTACGGGCCCACTTGGCTGACTTCCTCAACGCCTACAACTTTGCCAAGCGCCTCAAGACCCTAAGCGGGCTTACACCGTATGAGGCAATCTGCAAACTGTGGACCGAGCAGCCCGGCCGGTTCAGGATCAATCCGGTCCATCACATGCCGGGACTATACATCTAGCGGGGCGCCATCATGTCCCGCAGGACCGAGCCCAGCCCCTCCTGACGGAGGTCAACCGCGATGCCGTTCTCGCCGACGGTCACACGCTCGACCAGAAGCTGGACAATGCGGGTCTGCTCCGCAGGATAGAGCGCCGCCCAGAGCTGATCGAACTCGCCGAGCGCCGTGACGACCGCCTGCTCGTCGACGTTCGAGCTCTTGTCCCGAAGGGCCTTGATCGTTCGCGCCGCGATCTCGGGAGCCCGGATCATGCGACGGATCTCCCCGACGAGGGCGTCCTCGACCATCCCGGCGGGCAAGCGCAGCGGACCGGTGGCGTTGCCGGTCGGGCGGTTCCTGATCAGATCCATCCACGCGTAGTAGCGATAGAGACGCGTGCCCTTCTTCGTCGCCGTCGGCGTCATCGCGGCTCCCGTCTCGGTGAAGATGATCCCTTTCAGCAGGGCCGGCGTCTGGCGGCGCGTGTTCTTCGCCCGCAGGCGTGGGCTCTCCTGCAGAATGCTGTGCACCTTGTCCCAGAGAGCCTGATCGATGATGGCCTCGTGCTCGCCGGGATAGGCCGTGCCCTTGTGGACGGCATCGCCCAGATAGACCCGGTTGTTGATGAGCTTGTAGAGGAAGCCTTTGTCGATCAGCTTGCTTCGCTTGTTCAGTACGCCTTCGGCCGCCAGCGCTTTCGCCAGCGTCGTCGCGGAGCCCAGCCGCACGAACCGCTCGAAGATCATCCTTACCGTCGCGGCCTCGCCCTCATTGATCACCAGCTTGCGCTCGCGCACGTCGTAGCCCAGCGGAACGTAGCCGCCCATCCACATGCCGCGCTTGCGCGAGGCGGCGACCTTGTCGCGGATACGCTCGCCAATCACCTCCCGTTCGAACTGAGCGAAGCTGAGGAGAATGTTCAGCGTCAGCCGGCCCATCGACGTCGTGGTGTTGAACGACTGCGTGACCGAAACGAAGGTCACCTGATTGTGGTCGAAGATTTCGACCAGCTTGGCGAAGTCCATGAGGGAGCGCGAAAGCCGGTCGATCTTGTAGACCACGATCACGTCGATCAGGCCGGCCTCGACGTCCTGGATCAGGCGCTTCAGGCCGGGGCGTTCCAGCGTGCCACCGGAGAAGCCACCATCATCGTAGGGCTCGCGAATGGCCGCCCAGCCTTCCGCCTTTTGGCTCGCCACGTAGGCTTCGCAAGCCTCGCGTTGGGCGTCGAGGCTGTTGAACTCCATGTCGAGCCCTTCCTCGCTCGACTTGCGGGTGTAGATGGCGCAGCGCTGGCGGCGCGGCAGAATCGCGACGGTTTCCTGAGAGCGGCTCATCGGTCGTCCCTCCGGGCTTCGCGCAGTCCGAAGAAGCCGTAGCCGTTCCATTGTGTGCCGGTGATCGCCCGCGCCGCCGCCGATAGCGACTTGAACTTCTGCCCCTGCAAGTCGAAGCCGTCCTTCATCACGGTGACGGTGTGCTCCATCCCGTCCCATTCGCGGATGAGCCGTGTTCCGACGACCGGGTTGCGGGAATCCGCGATGATCGACTTGCGCCCGATTTGGCCCTCGATCTCGTCGGCCAGCAGATCCAGCGTTCGCCGCGTCTCGCGCGAAAGCCCGCCGAGGGTGAGTTCCTGGATCCGGTAGCCGAGCCTCAGCTCGAGGTAGCCGCGGCTGTTGTTGGGTGGGACCCTCAGTTATCGAATCGAACGGTATCGATGCTTTTGACAAAGCGGAGCACCGCGCACACCGAGTCAAAGATGAACCGCGCCTCCGCCTTGTCGAGCAACTCATTATCATGAGCGAGACTTAGAGGATAGCGCAGTGGGGAATGATGGAAGAAGGTGCCAATCCCGCTGTGTTGTGGACGCAACCGTCAAACCGGGACCGAACGGCATCCAGGAATGATTCAGAGGGCTTTGGCGAAGGTGTAGTTCTCCGTTTCATTGTTCTCTGCCCGCCATTCTCGCGCCAGGAAAAGGGTTTCGCACGCCACCCACCAATGACGCGCTAGCCTCTTCTTGCATCTCAAGCCGCCGCCGCCTCGATACCTGCCTGGCGCAGCACGTCCGCGAGGGGAACGAGCCCCTTCATTGCGCCGCTGCCCCTCGCCGTCTCGCCGTCCTCGATAGCCAAGGCGAAGCGAAAGGCGGGATCGGCCTCGAGGCGCCGGCGCAGCGCCTGGAGGCGCGGGTAGTCGCGCGGTGCGATCGCCTCGTGGAAGTCGGCCCAGCGCGCCACCCCCGCGAACACCGCATCCGCCAGCGTCGGCCTGTCGCCGAGGAGATAGGCGCCATCGCCGATCATCGCCTCGAGCTGCTCGTGACGCTCCGCGACGAAGCTGCGGCCGAACTTGCGCAGGGTCTCGCGCTCGCCCGCGGTCGCGTCTTCCGCTTCCAGTGCGACCCACAGCGGATCGAAGGCGGCGGTGAAACCGGTATTGAGGAAGGCGAGGTACTGATGCATCCGGTCCGACTCCGGCGTGCCGGGCGCGAAGCTGACGCGACGCTCGGAATCCCGTGTCTCCAGCCACAAGGCGATCGCCATCGTCTCGGTCAGGACGTGGCCTTCCCCGGTCAGCAGCACCGGGGTTTCCACCCGCCCGTTCAGGCGCTTGTAGGCCTCGGTGCGCATCTCCCCGAGCATGTCCACGCGAGTCAGGCGATAGGGCTGGCCGAGCCATTCGAAGGCGGCGACGAGCCCGGCCGAGCTGCCGAGCGGAAAGCCGGACGTAAGGATGGGTTCGGATATCGGGATCATGTGGTTCCTCCATCGTCGATGCGATGGATATACAAACGTGGACGTTCAGCCTGTAGACCGGCATTGGTGAACCCTATGTCCACATCTGCAGACCTTCGATGCTGAACCTCAACGACCTCCGCTTCTTCGTCCAGGCCGTCGAGAGCGGCGGCTTCGCCGCCGCCGGCCGGCGTCTCGGCTGCCCCAAGTCGACGGTCAGCAAGCGGGTCGCCGCCCTGGAAGCGGCGCTCGGGGCGCAGCTGATCCACCGCACCTCCCGCAGCTTCGCGCTCACCGAGCTGGGGCGGGACGTCTGCGATCATGCCCGCGCCGCGCTGATCGAGGCGGAAGCGGTGGAGTCCGTCGTGCTTCAGCGCCTGGCGGAGCCCAGCGGCATCGTGCGGATCACGGCCTCCGTTCCGAGCGCCCAGTTCCGGCTGGCGGATCGCTTGCCGATCCTCGCACGCCAGTACCCGAAGCTGCGGATCCAGCTGCATGTCACGGACCGCTTCGTCGATCTGGTGCAGGAGGGCTTCGATATCGCGATACGGGATCACTTCGCGCCGTTGCCGGATTCCGACCTCGTGCAGCGGCGCATGGGCGAGGAGCGGATCACGCTGGTTGCCGCGCCCTCCTACCTCGCCCTGCGCGGAGAGCCGGCGACGCCGGAAGCGCTGAGCCACCACGACGGCTTGATGACCAATCCCGCGGTGAGGGTCTGGCGATTGAGCGACGCAGGCGGTCGCACGGTGGAAGCGGCGCCGCAGCCGCGGCTCCATGCCGACGAATCGCTGCCGCTGATGAGGGCGGCCGAGGCCGGTCTTGGCATCGTCTGCCTGCCGGAATCGATCTCCGCGCAGGCGATCCGAGAGGGGCGGCTGGTGGCGGTGCTGCCCGCCTGGACCGCCGGCAGCGTGATCTCGACGATCCTGACGCCGCATAAGCGCGGCCAGCTTCCCGCCGTGCGCGCGGTGATCGACTTCCTGGTGCAGAAGGCCCGCAATTACTGAGGCCTTGGCCAGAACACAGCCTCAGGCCGTCGGCGCCGACCGCCTGGAGAGGACGACGAGGCCCAGGGCGAACAGCGGGCTGCCGGCGGCCACCAGGGGGAGCAGCCAGTGCGCCTTGCCGAACAGGGAAAGCAGGAAGATCCCGTAGAGGAAATCCCGGTTGCCCAGGGCACTCATGAAGCGTGCCAGCCGCGTTTCCCTGTCCTGCGCCACCGAGGAGAACTGCGGGGCCGTCCCGGCCAGCGTCGTGCGCAGCGTCTGCCGGTAGACCAGCCAGGCCGTCACCAGGGTTCCCGCCACAGCCAGGACCGCCAGCCCAAGCGGCCAGACGGCCTCGATACCGAGGCTCCAGCCCAGTCCCATGCAGGAGAAAAGCGCCGCGTGCACGAGGTTGTCACCCCACAGATCCAGGATCATGCCGCGATGCGAAGACTGGAACTTCAGTCGGGCAAGCTCGCCGTCGCAGCCGTCGACGATATTGTGGACGAGGAGCAGGAGCGCTCCGGCCGTCTGCCAGAAGGGCGACAGCGAGAGGAAGAAGGGCGTACCCGCGAGGCCGATCAGGATGCTCACCACCGTGACCTGGTTCGGCGTGATCCGCGTCGGCGCCAGGCGCCGGGAGATGGCCAGCGAGATCGGCCGGGACACGCGGCGGGTCAGCGCCGAGTCGCCGCTCTTGATCAGGCGCTCGAGCAGCCACTTCCGTGCGGGCTCGAGGTCGGTCGACCTCTGCAGTACGAACCGGCCCGTCGGCTCTGGGTCGAGGGTCCCCGTGCGGGCTTCGCCGAGCGCAGCGAAAGCGCCCTCGCCCGGCCGCCAGCAGTCTCGCGCCAGCAGCCGGGCCGGCAGGTCCGTTCCCTCGAGCAGCGCCGCCGGGCCCTCGTCGAGGAGGATCGCGCCTCGGGCCAGAGGTCGGGTGCAAAGGCCGCGCAGCCAGGCGGAGTCGGCCAGCACGTGGCCCGCGAGCAGGATGACGCGTCCCTCCGGCAGGCTGAACTCCTCGGGTGTCCGTAGCGCCGCGAGGGTGCCTTCGAGGGGGACGGCCAGGGCCTCCGGGGTGCCCGTCACGACGACGACCCGCTCGATTCCGGCCCGCGCCGCGGAGAGAACGTTGCGCCGGACCAGGGGAAGCCCGAGCAGCTCGAGCTCCGGACCGATGCCGGGGGCGCCGCCGGCATCGCCGGGGAGGATCACGAGAGTTGTGCCGCTCTTCATGCCGAATTCATGACTCGCTGGCCGGAATCTGTCCTGCGGCGCGCAGGTAGTCGACGAGCTCGGCGATCGATCCCCGGCAGTCGCGCAGCGGACCCAGTCCGAGGGCGGCCGCCGACTGCCTGCCGTCGAATTGGAACGAGCGCCGGGTGAGCTTGACCCCGGTCACGGTCGCCATCGGCACGCGGTTGGTGCCAAGGCGTTCATGGAACCCCTCCTCGAGGTAGGCGAAGAGCAGTGCCGCGCCGTAGGGCACCGGCCAGCGAGGCGCCGGCCGGCCGGTCAGCTCCGACAGGAAGCGCATGACCTCGACGATCGTCCAGTTCTCGTTGACCAGCAGGTAGGGGCGTCCGGGCGCCCCGCGCTGCGCGGCGACCCAGATCCCCGAGGCGACGTCGCGGACGTCGATCAGGTTCACGTTGCCGCGCAGGTAGGCCTTGATGCGGCCCTTGGAGAAATCGCGGACCATGCGCGAGAAGGGTCCCATGCCGCGATCGCCTGGCCCGACCGGGACGCTGGGCCTGACGATGACCACGGGATCGCCGGCCTGCGCGGCTTCCCGGGCCGCCTGCTCGGCCAGCCACTTGCTGCGGCAGTAGTCGCCGATCATGTCGGCGAGCCTGGCCTCGGTCTCCTCCGTGATCGCGCCCCGATAGCCCGGCGGGGACAGGATCGATTCCGTCGACACGTGAACCAGGCGGCGTGCCCCGGCCGCGCGCGCGGCGGCCAGGACGCGCCGGGTGCCCTGGTGGTTCACCTCCTCGAACTCGTCCGGATCGGCGGACCAGAGGTTTGGATTGGCGGCCAGATGCAGGACGACCTCGCAGCCCGCGGCGGCCTCCCTGACCGCCGCCGCCTCTCGCAGGTCGGCGAAAGCGATCTCGATCCGCTCCCCGGGCAGGTGCGAGACGGGGGCACCCGGCCTTTCCATGACGCGCACCGAGCGCCCCTCGGCGAGCAGAAGCTCGACCAGATGGCTCCCGATGAAGCCCGCGCCGCCGGTGACCAGAATGCGTCCGGGTTCGCTCATCGGGCCTGCCTTCGCAAGGGCTGTCCATCGGGCAGCCCGGCGCGCCCTGCACCGCGGAGTGGTTCCATGCGGGACACCTCAGCCGGAACGAGGGGCAGGGGCAGTCTTGTCCCGGGGCTCGTCGAGCAGCTGCCTCAGCCAGCGCCGGTCCGGGGTCGCCCGCTCCGCGGACATGCGCGTCACCTGCTCGACGCAGAGCCGGTTCAGGCGGGCCTCCTGGCTTTGCGCCAGTCTCAGCAGGTGACCGTTGAAAAAGTCGATCTCGGTGCGGCCCTTCGGAATCTCACCCGACATCGAGCAATAGGTGTTGCGCAGGGAGAGCGAGAAGGGCCAGGCCATCAGCCAGGCGATCACCGGCAGCTTCAGGATCCTGTAGACCGTGTCGGGATGAAACGGCCCGACGACGCCGAGGGGCACGCCGGCGGCCTTCAGGATCTCGTAGTTCTCCCGGAGGATACGGAAGAACAGCCGGCGCGCCTCGGGGATTGTCAGGAGCTGGCTGTTGTCGAGCCCCGCCACGGCCGCCAGGGGGCTGATCGCCGCGTTGTACAGGAGCTTGGAGTACTTGTAGGGCAGCACGTCCGCGACCCGCTTGACCCGAAAGGCGTCGAAACGCTCCCAAGCGCGGATCAAGGGCTCGACGGCAGAGGGAATCCCGACGCCCGCGTTGGCGTCCCAGCGGCCGACATGGAGGTCGCCGCGCCGGGTGATGCGGGTATGAGGGCGATCGGGCAGGCACTCCGAGACGAAGGAGGAGATGCCCTCGAGCGAGCTGCGCGGCAGCAGCGCCGGATCGAAGCCGTTCTGGATCGGCATCAGGATCACCGACGTCGGCAGGCGGTCGAGGACGACGGCGTTGTCGAAGCACTTGGTGCACAGCAGGACCACGGCGCCCTCGGGAACCCGCCAGGTCTCGAAGGGGACGAAGGAGGCGGGCAGCGCCGGCCGCCGGTCGACCTGGACGCCGTGGCGGTTGCCCCAGTCGATCTTGCGCTCCTCGATCTCGACGAAGGTTACCTGGAGACCGCTGGCGAGCAGAGCGTACCCCAGAGCGCAGCCGATGCCACCGGCGCCGACGATGAAGACGCCGGGCGCCCCTTCGGGACGATCGGCAGGCGAATCGACGAGGGACGGCAAGTCTCTACGAACCTTGATCAGATCTCGAGCAAGCGGACAGGCCGGCACCGGACGCCGCTTGCGTTGCGAGCGCCGCACGACGCCGCCGGCTGGGCAGGCGCGCGCAGGCGGGTGCGCTGCGCCGAGGCTATCTAGCATAGGTCATCGCGGCTTTTGAACCAGATCCCTCAAGGCATGCGGAGCGGGCCTACGCTGGGCGCAACCTTGGTTCCCTAGGACATCAGCGAGACCGGGCGCGGTCGAGCGGTTCCCTGCAAACCCGGCCGGGACGCGGCTGTGGACGCCGCAGCCTCCGGCGCCCACAGCCCCTGCTCGAGCTGGCGGCGGACCTGCTGGCGGACCATGTCGGTCAGGGCGCGGGTGGCGACGGTGGTCGGGCGTTGGCTGGACGTCGCCAGCACCAGGTGGCGGGTCAGCGGCGGGTCGACGATGCGCCAGATCCGGATCCGGCCCTCGGCGACCAGGTGGCGGACGCTGGAGTAGGACAGGATGGTGTAGCCGCCGCCGCGCTCGACCAGGGCGAGGGTCGAGGGCATGGCCTCGATCTCGACGGTGACGTTGGGCGTGATGCCGGCCGCGTGCAGGCGCTCGTCGACCAGCACGCGCAGGCCGTGGGGCCGGCTCGGCAGGATCATCGGCAGCTCGGCGAGCCGGGCCGCGGCGACCGGCCCCTCGGGCGGCGCCGCCGGGTCGCGGGCGGGGCCGAGCAGGAACAGCTCGTCCTCGAGCAGCGGCTCGGCCAGCAGGTTGCTCATGCGCGGCGCGTTGTAGAGCACGGCGACGTCGATCTTGCCGGTCACCAGCCATTCCAGGACATGGCCGCTGAAGCCCTCGATCACGCGCATGGAGATCAGCGGGAACTGCTCGCGGAAGCCCTGGACCAGCGGCACGGTCAGCACGAAGCCGACCGAGGGCGGCATGCCGACGGCGATGGTCCCGCGCGGGCGCGAGCGCATCGCCATGACCTCGTTGCGGGCCGCCGCCGCGGTCTCCAGCAGCCCCTTGGCGTAGTCGTTGAGCAGCTTGCCGGGCTCGGTCAGCACGATGCCGCGGCCGTTGCGATAGAGCAGCTCGACGCCGAGCTCGGTCTCCAGGGCCTTGATCTGCCGGCTCAGCACTGGCTGCGCCAGGCCGAGCACGGCGGCGGCGCGCGAAAAGCTGCCGAACTCCGACACGGTCGTGAACAGGCTGAGCTGCTTGAGCTCCATTCCTCCCCGCCGGCCCGATCGCTCGGACCCCTCGTTCCTTCCGGCGTCTGGCGGCCGGTATGACTTCCACGCGAGCATAGCCGCCGGCGCGCCGAGCGGCAATTTCCTTCGCGGCCGGCGCCCTGCCTGAATGGCGGGCGGAAGGTGCTAGTCGGCGCCCTCCTGCTCGGCGAAGACCTCGCGGGCGACGCGGAAGGAGTCGACGCCGGCGGGCACGCCGCAGTAGATCGCGACCTGCAGGAAGACCTCGCGGATCTCCTCCTTGGAGACGCCGTTCCGGAGCGCGCCGCGGATGTGCATGCGCAGCTCGTGGGGCCGGTTGAGCGCGCTGATCATCGCCAGGTTCAGCAGCGAGCGGGTCTTGCGCGGCAGCTCCTCGCGGCCCCAGACGGCGCCCCAGCAGTACTCGGTGACCAGCTCCTGCATCGGCCGGTTGAAGTCGTCGGCGGCGGCGAAGGATTTCTCCACGAACTCGCGGCCCAGCACGTCCTTGCGGATCTCCAGGCCCTTGTCGAACACCTCTTTGCTCATGCTCCCGCTCCTCGTGGTGCTTCTGGATGTCTCCGGGAAAGGTGCCGCGCCCGGCAGCCGGCTTGCGGGGCGCGGCGCGTCACCCGCTCAGTTGGTCGGCCAGATCGGCTCGGCCATCGCCAGCTCGGGCGGGTAGACGGTGATCGGCTTGCCGTCCTGCCACTGGATGATGGTCAGGCCGGCGTCGACCCGCCGCCCGTTCTCCTCGAACTTCAGCTCGCCGCCCGGGTAGTATGGCGAGGGGCCCTCGTCGAGGGTGCGGATCGCCTCGGCCACGGCCTCGCGGTCGGCCTTGCCGGCCTTCTCCAGGGCCGCCTTGAGGATCCACATGTCGCCATAGGTCGAGATCGCGTTCTGGGTCATCCAGGGCTCGCCGTAGCGCTCCTCGAGCCGCGCGATCATCTCCTCGTGGCCCTTGGAGCCCCAGTTGGCGACGACCGAGATGACGCCCTGCATCAGCTCCGGGCTGACCGTGTTGAGCAGGTCCGGCTCGGCGATGGCGATGCCGAAGGAGATCGTCGGGATCTTGCCCTCGCCGAGGCCGAACTCGCTCATTTTCTCGAGCAGCAGCTTGGCGTCGGAGATCACCGTCGGCAGGAAGAACAGCATGTCCGGCCGGGCTGCCCGCAGCCGCTGGACCAGCGGCGTCGCATCGGCGAGCGGCGGCGTGAAGACCTCGTCGACGACCAGCTCGAGCCCGGCCTCCTCCAGCAGGTCCTTCTTCATCCGCTCGACCGAGGAGATCGAGGCGGCGGTGTTGTCGGTGATGATCGCGACGGTCTTCGGCCGCTTGGCGCCGGCCTCCTCGGCCAGGCGGATCAGGGTCGGCATGGACTGCGCGGCCTGCGAGCCAGAGCTCGCCGAGGTCTGGAAGATGTAGCGGAAGCCGCGCTCGGTCAGCAGGTCCGAATAGGACAGCGTCAGCATCGGCAGGTTGGCACGCTCGGTCACCTCGGTCACCGCCAGGGTGAAGGAGCTGAGGTAGGAGCCGGTCGCCGCGACCAGGTCGGGATGCTCGGAGACCATGCGCTGGGCCGCGTTCTTGGCCTTCTCGGTGGTGTCGCCGGCGTCGAGCACGACCAGCTCCAGCTTGGCGCCGCCGAGCGCCTCGATGCCGCCGGCGGCGTTGATGTCCTCGACCGCGAGCTCGGCGCCCATGCGCATGACGTTGCCGGGCCGCGCGTAGAGGCCCGACATCGGCGCCAGCAGCCCGACCTTGACGGTTTCCTGGGCCTCGGCCGGTCCGGCGGAGGGCAGGGCGAGGCCGAGCGCCAGGGCGGCGCCGGCCAGCAGGGCGCGTCGTGCGACCTGCGCTGTCGAATAGGTCCACCTCATTGTCGTTTCCTCCTTGTTCGTTGTGTCCGCCCCCGGCCCGGATCCAAGCGCCCGGTGCCGCGGTCACATGCCGAGATAGGCCTGTCGGACCCGATCGTCGGCGCTGAGCGTCTCGTTGGTCCCCTCGAGGACAACGCGCCCGGTTTCCAGTACGTAGCCGTGGTCGGCGAACTGCAGCGCTTCCGCCACGCGCTGCTCGACCAGCAGGATCGTCAGGTTCGCGTCGCGGCGGATCTCGAGCAGCCGCTCGAAGATGAAGTCGGCGATGGCCGGTGCCAGCCCCATCGAGGGCTCGTCCAGCATCATCAGCTTTGGCGAGGAGGCGAGGCCGCGGCCGATCGCGACCATCTGCTGCTCGCCGCCGGACAGGGTGCCGGCGATCTGCCGGCGCCGCTCGGCGAGCACCGGCAGCCAGGCGAAGATCCGCTCGATATTGCTCGCCCAGTCGCGCCGCCCGGCCTCGGTGTAGGCGCCCATCTCGAGGTTTTCCATGACCGTCAGGGAGGCGAAGACCTGCCGCCCCTCGGGCACGTGGGCGATGCCCAGGTGGGCGCGCCGCGCCGGCGGCACGGCGAGCAGGTCCTGCCCCTCGAACTCGATCGCGCCGGACATTGCCGGCACGATTCCGGAGATCGCCTTGAACAGGGTGGTCTTGCCGGCGCCGTTCGGCCCGACGATCGAGACGAACTGACCGGCCTCGACGGCGATCGAGATGCCGTGGAGCACCGCGACCTCGGAATAGCCGGCCCGCAGGCCTTCAATCCGCAGCATGGCGGCCGCTCCACTTCTTGCCGAGATAGGCCTCGACGACGGCGGGATGGCGGGTGATCGCCTCCGGCTCGCCCTCGACCAGCACGGCGCCGTGGTCGAGCACGACGAAGCGGTCGACCAGGCGCACCATGGCGTTCATGGTGTGCTCGATGATGACGATGGTGATGCCGGCCTCGGCCAGGTCCTGGATCACCCGCACCACGTCGCCGACCTCCGCGTGGCCGAGCCCGGCGAGCGTTTCGTCGAGCAGCAGAAGGCGCGGCTGGCCGGCCAGCGCTCGGGCGATCTCCATCAGGCGCAGCTGCTTGGTGGTCAGGCTGGAGGCCGGGCGGTCGGCGATGTCGGAGAGGCCGACCAGGCCGAGCGCCTCCTCGGCCAGGCGCGTCGCCTCTTCCTCGCTGCCGGCGCGCACGTAGGCGCCGATCTTGACGTTGTCGGCGAGGCTCATGCGCGGGAAGGGACGCATGATCTGGAAGGTCCGGCCGACGCCGGCCTCGCAGAGCACGTGGGGCTTGCGGCCGACCATGTCGCGGCCGTCGAGCAGCACTGCGCCGGCGTCGGGACGCTGGAAGCCGTTGAGCAGGTTGAACAGCGTCGTCTTGCCGGCGCCGTTCGGGCCGATGATACCCAGGATCATGCCCTTGCGGACCGAAAAGGAGACGTCGTCGACCGCCCTCAGGCCGCCGAAGGAGCGCGACAGCCCACGCACCTCCAGGATCGTCTCCTCGCTGATCGTGCGGTTGCGCACCGGGCGCACCGCCGCCTCGGCGGCCTCCGCCGTGGCCAGGGAGGGCGCCGCCTCCGCGGCGGCTGCCTCGGCCTGCGCCTCCGGCGCCGGCGCCGGGCGGCGCCGGCGCAGCCGGTCGCGGACCTTCCAGTAGACGCCCTCGGGTGCTGCGATGATGACCAGCACGATGGCCAGGCCGTAGACCACGCCCTGGATGCCCGGCAGCCGCGCGCCCAGCTCGACGTGGAGCGCCTCGGCGACCGGGATCAGGACGACGGCGCCGATCACCGGGCCCCAGACGCTGCCGACGCCGCCGAACATGGTGACCGTCAGCGCCTGCGCGGAGACCAGCATGCCGAACACCGAGCCCGGCGTGACGACCAGCAGCACGACGGTGTAGAAGGCGCCGGTCGCCGAGGCGATCGCCGCGGACAGGGCGATGGCCTTCAGCTTCCAGCCCAGCGTGTCGATGCCGGCGGCCTCGGCCGCGGCCTCGTTCTGCTTGATCGCGAGCAGCGACTTGCCGAAGCGGCCGCGCTCGACGGCGCGGGTGATCAGCATGAAGCCGACCAGCATGGCGAGCGCGATCAGGGTGTAGACCCGGTTGTCGGCGAACTGCATGTAGAGCGCGGGATCCTCGCGCTCGAGCGGCAGCGTCACCTCCTGGTAGCCGAGCCACTCGAAGACGTAGAGCATGGCCAGCGGGTAGGCGAGCATCGAGAGCGCGAAGTAGTGGCCGCGCAGCCGGAAGGTCGGCAGGCCGATCAGGAGGCCGGTGGCCGCGCCGATCACGGCCGCCGCCGGGATCAGCAGCCAGGGCGTGATGCCGAAGTGGATGTTGCCGAGCGCGGTCGTGTAGGCGCCGATGCCGAAGAAGGCGGCATGGCCGAAGGAGACCAGGCCGGTGTAGCCGCTCAGCATGTTCCAGGACAGCCCGAAGCAGGCCCAGACCAGCACCAGGGTGATGATCAGTTGGTAGTAGGAGCTCGCGGTGAGCAGCGAGACCAGCGCGTAGACCGCGGCGAAGGCGAAGATCGCCCAGGAGGACTTGAGCAGGCCCATCGTCAGGTCCTCTCGACCACGCGCCCGAAGAAGCCCTGCGGACGGAGGATCACGATGATCAGGAAGACGACGAAGATCGCGGTGTTCTGCAGCTGTGTCGGCAGCACCAGGGTCGAGAGCTGCTGGACCAGGCCGATCGCCATGCCGCCCCAGAAGGCTCCCGTGATCGAGCCGATGCCGCCGAGCACGACGCCGGCGTACATGACGATGACGTATTCCAGCCCGACGAAGGGATGGAAGGGGTAGTTGGTCGCCAGCAGGCCGCCGGCGACGCCGGTGATCGCCGTGCCGAGCGCGAAGGCGATCCGGTAGGAGCGGTCGACGTCGATGCCCATGTAGGTCGAGGCTTCGGGGTTGTCGGCCGAGGCGCGCAGCGCCTTGCCGAGCCGCGAGCGGGCGATCAGCAGCGCCAGGGCGAGGATCGCCAGCAGCGAGAAGACCGCCGAGATGCTTCGGCCGCGGTTCAGGAAGACCGTGACCATCTCGCCCCAGAAGGGCCCGATCTCCCAAGCCGAGCTCGACAGCGGCGTGCGGATCGAGACCAGCTCCGAGCCGAACAGGATCATGCCGCCGTTCTGCAGGATCAGCGCGATGCCCAGGGTCAGGATCAGCTGGGCATAGTGGCCCTCGCCCTCCATCGAGACGGTGCGGATGCCGGTGACCCGCGCGATCAGCAGCTTGTGGATCAGGTAGCCGAAGGCGAAGAGCAGCGGCGCGGCCAGCAGGATCGCGACGTAGGGCCCGACGATGCTGCCGAAGATCGACGGCAGCCCCAGGCCGGTGAACATGAACAGCGCGGCGTACATGCCGAGCATCATGAAGTCGCCCTGGGCGAAGTTGATGACCCGCATGATGCCGAAGATCATCGCCAGGCCGACGCACATCAGGCCGTAGACCGCGCCGACCAGCAGGCCGGCGGCGAGCGACTGCAGGAAGCCCTCGAGCAGGATCTGGGACTCGCTCATGGCCGCGCCCTCGCCTTGCCGGGCGCGCAGAGCGTCGCCAGGCGGCCGGCGTCGGCCTGCTCGTCGAGGCTGTCGACGAAGGCCTCGACCGCGGTCGTCCGGGCGGTCCCGAGGACGGCCTCGGCGGCGGCGCGGAAGCGCAGGCGAACCTCGCCGGGCGTCGCCGGCACGACGTCGTCGAGGCGGTGGCTGAGCCGCCCGCCGGCGGCGAAGCCGACCTCGACCTCGGCGCCCTGGGCGGCCGGAAAGCGCGCGGTCAGCTCGGCGTCGACGGCCAGGCGCGTCCGGCCGACCAGCCGCAGGATCTCCGGGTCCCGGAGGTCGGCGTAGTTTGACTCGGCGACCGTGCCCCGGGCCAGGGCGGCGGCGACGCAGAACTGGATCGACATCTTGGCCTGCAGCGCGCGCTCGAAGGGGCCGATGAAGTCGCAGCCCGGGTAGGCCGCCGCGGCGGCCGGCACGCGGATCACCACGGAGCGGACAGGGCCGCGGCTGGCGCCGACCTCGCGAGCGACCCGCAGTGCCGCCTGGCTGGCGGTCTGGGCGAAATTGCAGGCCGGCACCGGCTTGTTGTAGACGGCCAGGATCTCGGCGTCGCCCTCCGGGAAGAGCCGCAGCTCGCGCGGCGCGGCGCCGCGCCGGTAGGCGGCGAACCAGCCGCCCTCGCCGTCGAGCGCCCCCTCCGAGGCATAGGCGCCGGCCTCGGCGAGCTCGACGCAGGTGACGGCGTTGCGCGCCGCGAAGCCGGGGTGGAAGTACATCTCGCTGCCGCCCCAGTGCGGCCAGGCGTTGAGGCCGGAAGACGTGTTGGCGGCCAAGCCGAGGGCACTGGTGGCGGCTTCGTCCCCGAGGCCCGCCAGCACCGCGCCGCCGAGCGCGGCGCCGAGCGGCGAGACCAGGCCGGTCGGCCGGTGCAGGCGTGCCAGGTCGGCGTCGATGAGGGCCCGGCCGAGCCGGCAGGCGGCTTCGTAGCCGACCAGCGCCGCGAGCAGGAAGCGGGCGCCGGCGACCGGGGCTCCTCCCGGCCGCGCCTGGGCCAGGGCCAGCAGCGCCGGCCAGACGACGACGCCGTGGTGGCCGATGCTGGCGGCGTGCATGTCCTCGCGCACCAGGCCGTGGCCGAGCGTGCCGTTGGCGAAGGCGGCCTCGGCCGGCGCGAAGCCGCCGGCGAGGCCGATCACGCCGGCGCCGCCCGGCGTCGGGCGCAGGGTCGCCACCGCCTGGCGGCTCCAGGGCAGGGGCCCGGCCTCGAAGGCGCAGGCCAGGAAGTCGAGCAGGCAGGTCCTGAGCTTCTCGCCGACCAGCGGCGACAGCAGCTCCGGCCCGACCGCGCCGGCGGCCCGGGCCAGGCGGCGCGCCAGCGGCACGGGCGCCGGCCGCAGCGGGATCGGGTCAGCCGCGGATCTCGACACCGGCCCACTCCTCGACGACCTTGGCGATGCAGGTGAAGTCCGAGGCCGGGCCGTACTTGGCGTTGGTCACCGCGAGCATCTGGCGGACGATGGCGCCGACGATCATCGGCACGCCGAGTGCCTCGGACTCGTCGACGCAGAGCCGGACGTCCTTGTAGGACAGCCCCGTCGCGAAGCCGAAGTCGAAGGTGCCCGGCAGCACCGAGCGCGGGAACTTGTCCTGGGTCGCGCTGTTGCGGCCGCTGCTGGCGTTGATGATGTCGATCATCACCCGCGGGTCGATGCCGGCCTTGACGCCCATCGCCAGTGCCTCCGAGGTGACCGCCAGGGCGGCCGCGGCGAGCAGGTTGTTGCCGAGCTTGACGACCTGGGCGAGGCCGGGCTTCTCGCCGACGAAGAACAGCTTTCCGAAAATCCCGGCGATCGGCTCGAGCGCCTCGAAGGTCGCCCGCGGGCAGGACAGCATGACCGCCAGGGTGCCGTTGGTGGCGCCGGCGACGCCGCCGCTGACCGGCGCGTCGACCCACTGGATGTCGTGCTCGCCGAGCGCGGCGGCGACCCGGGCGGCGGTTCCCGGGCCGGTCGTCGACAGGTCGAGCAGGATCTTGATCCGGGAGCCCTCGGCCAGCCCCTCGGGGCCGATGGCGACCGCCTGGACGATGTCCGGCGTCGGCAGGCTGGTCAGCACCAGCTCGGCCAGGTCGGCGACCTCCCGCGGCGAGCCGGCCTGGCGCGCGCCGCGGGCGACCAGGGGGGCGCAGGCCTCGGGATTGCTGTCGAAGACCACGAGCTCGTGGCCGGCGTCGAGCAGTCGGCCCGCCATCGGGCCGCCCATGCGCCCCAGGCCGACGAACCCCAACGGCTGGTTCGGCATACAGTATTCCTCCCGGCACGGCTCATCTATTTCGGAACTTACGTGAGCCGAATGCTTGATCGTTATTTGCAGTCTAGAAGCGCGCGCCGGATCCTGGCAGTTACCGATTGCGCATATCAGTAATAGCCGAACCGGTCTCTACGCGGCCTCGCTCAGGGACCGGCGACCGTGACGCCGCCGTCGATCTTCAGGGTGACGCCGGCGATGCTCTGCGCCTGCGCCGAGGCCAGGAAGACCGCCGCCTCGGCGACGTCCTCGGCGGTCGCGAGCCGCCGGATCGGCGTCCGCGCCCGGCGCGCGGCCCAGCCGGCCTCGTCGATCACGGCGCTGGCGCCTGGCGTCTCCACCGGCCCCGGCGCCAGGGCGTTGACGCGCACCCCCTGGGGGCCGAGCTCGCAGGCCTGCTGGCGGGTCAGGGTGTCGATGGCGCCCTTGATTGAGCTGTAGACCGCGGCGTTCTTGATCGCGAAGGAGACCGCCACGGAGGAGAGGTTGATCACCGAAGCGCCGCCGCCGCGCGCGACCAGATGCGGCGTCGCCGCCTGGAGCGCCCAGTAGGTGCCCTTGATGCCGACGTCGAGCATGCGGTCGATGACCTCCTCGGGCATGTCGACGAGCGGCGCGTAGTGGAAGGCGACGGCGTTGTTGACCAGGATGTCGAGGCCGCCGGCACGCGTCGCGAAGTCGTCGACGGCCTGCCGCACCTGGTCGCGCCGCGAGACGTCGCAGGCGTAGCCTAGGCTGTCGTTGCCGGCCTCGGCGGCGGTCGCCATCGCTGCGGCCTCGTCGATGTCGGCGACGCCGACCACGGCGCCCTCCCGCGCGAAGGCGAGCGCCATGGCGCGGCCGAGACCGGCGCCCCCGCCGGTGATGAAGGCAGTCTTCCCCTCGAGTCGCTTCATGCCGCTCCCTCTCCCTGGCCGCAAGAAGGGCCCTGGCGACCACTATCGCCCCGGGGAGCAAGGCAGACAATCGACCGAGCACATTGTATGACTGAAATACCGAATGCGCATAACCAGCCCGGGCGCAGCCGCGACCGCGAGACCGAGACGGAACGAACCCCATGAGCCAGGCCGAGCCGCTCGAGCACGATTTCCGCGTCAACCGGATCGCCGCGCCGCTGCGCCACAGCGTCATAGAGAGCATCCGCAACGCCATCGCGGTCGGCCGCTTCAAGGCCGGCGAGCGCCTGCCCGAACGCCAGCTCTGCGAGATGACGGGCGTCAGCCGGACCCTGGTGCGCGAAGCGCTTCGGCAGCTCGAATCCGAAGGCATCATCCAGGTCGTGCCGCATCGCGGACCGCTCGTCGCCAGCCTCAGCGCCGAACAGGCGCGCGGCGTCTACCAGGTGCGCGAGCAGCTCGAGGGCCTGGCAGCGGAGCTCTTCGCCCGCCAGGCCGGGGAGGCCGAGCGGGCGGCCCTGGCCTCTGCGCTGGAGCAGGTCCGTTCTTCCTACGAGCGCCAGGACGCGATCGGCCGGATCGCCGCCAAAAACCGCTTCTACGAATGCCTGATCGAGGGCTGCGGCAACGAGGCGCTCGGCTTCACCCTGCGCATGCTCAACTCGCGGGTCACGGTGCTGCGCGCCTGGTCGCTGCAAGCGCCGGGCCGCAGCCGGCACAGCCTGGAGGAGCTCCGACAGCTGGTCGAGGCGCTGCTGGCGCGCGATCCCGTCGCCGCCCGGGAGGCCGCGGTCCGCCACGTGCGCGAAGCGGCGGCCTCGGCGCTGCGCCTGCTCGTGGCGAACGACGGGGCGAACGACGGCGTGAACGACGGCGTGAACGACGGGGCGGGCGCGGAGACCGCGGCGCCGGCCAGGGCCGTCGGCGGACGCCGCCGCTAGCCGCCGATCGGGTCGGCGTCGAGACGCACGACCCAGTCCTCCAGGCCCGGCCGCGCCGCCGGGAAGCGCGACAGCACCGCCGGGTCGTGGCCGGGGATGACGTGGGCCTCGGAGTCGGCGAGCTCGCGCACCTTTTGGTAGCCCTCCAGCATGTCGCCGACGTTGTAGACGACCGGAAAGGGCCGCTGCTGCTCGATGTTGGCGTAGAGGTGCGAGGCGTCGGAGGCCAGCACGACCCAGCCGCGCCGGGTGCGCACCCGCACGACCTGGAGGCCGTTGGTGTGGCCGCCGACCAGGTGCACCGAGATGCCGGGCGCGACCTGCGAGGCGCCGTCGTGGAACCGCACACGCCCCTCGAACAGCCGGTGGATCATCACCGAGACGTCGGCCGGCTCGTAGGCGTGGGTCAGGGCCTGGTGGCACATGCACCGGCCGGTGCAATAGGCCATCTCGCGGTCCTGCAGGTGGTAGCGCGCCTGGGGGAAGAGTGCGTGGTTGCCGGCGTGGTCGTAGTGCATGTGCGTGACGATCACGTCCTCGACGGCCTCCGGCTCCAGGCCCAGGGCCTTGAGGCCGGCGGCCGGCGGCTGGGTGATCTGGCGGCCCCGCTTGGCGCCCATCTCGGCGTCGAAGCCGGTGTCGACGACGAAGCTGCGCTCCTGCCCGACGATCGCCCAGACGAAGTAGTCGAGCGGCATGTTGGTCTCGTGCGGGTCGCCGCCCAGGAAGTTGTCGCGCGCCGGCCGGTCGTGGTGCGCGTACTTGACCGCGTAGATCTCGTAGGTCGACTCGCTCATCGTTCCTCCGCCTTCCTTCCCTTGACCTCGACGCCCATCCAGCCTTCCAGCGGCTTGACGATGGTCGTCAGGTCGGCCTCGGCACCCTGGGTCGCCAGGGCGATCTTCAGGACCTGACGCGCCGCGCTGCCGACGATCATCGGCATGCCCAGGGCGTCCGAGTGCTCCAGGCACAGGCGGGTGTCCTTGTCGGACAGGCCCAGCGCGAAGCCGAAATCGAAGCTGCGCGGCAGCACGAAACGGGGGAACTTGTCCTCCGTCGCGTTGTTGCGGCCGCTGCTGGCGTTGATGATGTCGATCATGACGTCGGGGTCCAGTCCCGAGGCGCGGCCCAGCACCAGCGCCTCCGAGGCCATCGCCAGGGCGGTTACCGACATCAGGTTGTTGATGACCTTGATGGTCTGGCCCATGCCGGGCTCGGCGCCGGCCACGAAGACCCGGCCGAAGCATTCCAGAACCGGCCGCAGCGCCTCGAGCTGCGCCGCCTTGCCGGCCGCCATGACCGCAAGCGTGCCCTTGGCGGCGCCGGCGACGCCGCCGCTGACCGGGGCGTCGATGGTCTCGATGCCGTGGCCGGCGAGCAGGGCGGCGAGCGCCTGGGAGCCCTTGGGGCCGGTCGTCGAAAGGTCGATCACGGTGCGCAGCCGGCGGCCCTCGATCAGGCCGCCGGGCCCGCCGGCCACCGCCAGGACGATCTCCGGCGTCGGCAGCGACAGCAGGACCACCTCGACCGCGTCGGCGACAGCGGCCGGGGAGGCGGCGCGCGTCGCGCCGAGCTCGAGCAGCGGCGCCAGGGCGCGCTCGTCGGTGTCGAACAGCGTCAGCGCATGGCCGGCCTCGATCAGCCGGCGCGTCATCGGCGCGCCCATGCGCCCGAGGCCGATGAATCCCAGGGCCGCTTTCTCGGTCATGTCGTCTTCCCTGTTCCGGTGCTCGGCCACGGCGGCCCGTTCGGGCGCCACCGGCCGCGTCGTGTTATCGTTATCATCACGGCGCTTTCGCCGAAAGTTCAAATTGCCCTGAATCGCGGCAGGGCCGACACTCGCGTCGCGATAGAGGATAGAGACAGCGTCAGGGCGGGCCAGATGCCGAGAAGCAACGAGCGCAGCGGCGCGCAGCGGGTGCGCATGACCGACGTGGCGCGACGGGCCGAGGTTTCGCCGATGACGGTCTCGCGCGCCCTGCGCGAGCCGGACAAGGTCTCCGCCGAGACGCGCCGGAAGATCCTCGAGGCGATCGAGGCGGTCGGCTACGTGCCGAACCGCCTGGCCGGCAGCCTCGCCTCGAACCGCTCCAACGTCGTCGGGCTGATCGTCCCCAGCATCAAGAACTCGCTGTTCGCCGAAACCATCCAGGCCACGGCCGGCGCGCTGGCCGAAGCCTCCTTCCACCTGCTGATCGCCGAGAGCGGCCACGACATCGTGGCGGAGGAGAAGCTGATCGCGGCCTTCGTCGAGCAGCGGGTCAGCGGCATCGTCCTGCACAACACGACCCATACGGAGCGCGCGCGGGCGCTGGTGCGCAACGCCGGCGTGCCTGTGATCGAGACCGGCGACCTGTCGCGCGACCCGCTGGACATCGTCGTCAGCTACTCGAACTTCGAGGCGGCCAAGGCGATGACCCGCTACCTTTTCCGCCGCGGCTACCGGCGGATCGGCTTCGTCTCGCTGGAGACCGGCAGCAATGACCGTGCTAGCGAGCGCCGCCGCGGCTACCTCTCGGCGCTGGAAAGCCTGGAGGTCGAGGCAGAGCCGCTGCTGATCCGCACGACGCCGCCGGGCCTGGCGGCCGGCCGCGGCGCGCTGCTGGAGCTCATGAAGGTCAGTCCTCGGCCCGACGCGATCTTCTTCGCCGGCGACGTGCTGGCGATCGGCGCCGCCTTCGAGTGCCAGCGCCAGGGCTGGCGGGTGCCCCAGGATCTCGCGATCGCCAGCTTCGACGACCTCGACATCCTCCAGCACATGGTGCCGACCGTGACGTCGCTGCGCCTGCCGCGCCGCGAGATCGGCGAGTTCGCCGCGACGATCCTGCTCCAACGTATCCAGGGGCTGGATTCCGGGATCGTCGAGAAGGATCTCGGCTTCGACATCGTTCAGCGCGAAAGCACCTGAGGCGCCGCCTGCAGGCCGCTCATCGCCGGCAGCTTGACAGAATGTTATCGCTATCAATACTCTCGCCGGGAGCCGACGAGCAGGGCGGAAGAGGGTAGAAGGCGTGAAGCGAGGCGGTGCGGCGCTAGCGGGAAGAGGGGGCTCCGGTCTTCGGACGGGAAGGAGCAGGCCGTGCTGAAGGGCAGGACCGTCCTGATCACCGGCTCGACCGCGGGCATCGGATTCGCCGGCGCCTGCGCCTTCGCGGCCGAGGGCTGCAACGTCGTGATCAACGGCGTCGAGGGTCCGGCCGTCCTGCGCGAGAAGGAGGGCCTGCTGCGCGAGCGCTACGGCGTCGAGGTGCTGGCGAGCGACGCCGACGTCGGCGAGGCGGCGGCGGTCGAGCGGCTGGTCGCCGAGGCCGAGGCGCGCTTCGGGGCGGTCGACATCCTGGTCAACAACGCGGTGACGCGGGTCTTCGGCCCGATCGAGGAGTGCAGCGTTGCCGACTGGGAGCGGGCGCTCTCGGTCAACCTTTCCTCGGCCTTCCACACGATCCGCTGCGCGCTGCCTGGCATGCGCGCCCGCGGCTGGGGCCGCATCATCAACGTCTCCTCGGTCTTCGGCCTCTTCGCCGCCGCCGACCGGGCCAGCTACATCACCACCAAGACCGCGCTGATCGGCCTGACGCGCGCGGTCGCCCTGGAGACGATCAAGACTGAGATCACCTGCAACGCGATCTGCCCGGGTTCGGTCAACACGACGCACAGCGGCCAGGTGATCGCGGCGATGATGGAGGCCGAGCAGCTGACCGAGGAGGCCGCCATCGAGCGCTTCCTGGTCGGCCGGCAGCCGGGCGGGCGCTTCGTCGAGCCGGACAGCGTGGCGGCCATGATGACCTTCCTCTGCGGCCCGGGCGGCCGCGACATCTCGGGAGCGACGCTGCCCATCGACCTCGCCTGGTCGGTCAGTTGAGCGCGGCGGGCCGCCAGGGCGTCACCGGTGCGGAGGTTCTCGCCGCCAGCCTCGCGGCGCGCGGCGTGCGCCGCATCTTCGGCGTGCCCGGCGGCGACTGCAGCCTGGACGTCATCGACGCCGCCGCGCGCGCCGGCATCGAGTTCGTGCTGACGCGCGGCGAGACGGCCGCCGCCCTGATGGCCGCGGCGACCGCCGAGGTGACCGGCGGGCTCGGCGTGGTGCTGACCACGCGCGGGCCGGGCATCGCCAACGTCGTCAACGGCATCGCCTACGCCGACCTGGAGCGGGCGCCGCTGCTGCTGATCGGCGACGGCTACGAGGACGCCCAGGACTTCGTCAGCCACCAGCGCCTCGACCAGGCGGCGATGCTGGCACCGCTGGTGCGCGGCGCGCTGCGTCTGGACGGGGCCGCCGCCTTCGAGGGGCTGGAGGCGCTGCTCGACCGCTCGGCCGGGCCGCCGGCCGGCGCGGTCTACCTGGAGGTCCTCGGCGGGGCGCTGCGCGCGGAGCTGGCGGCGCAGCCGGGTGGCGGGCGCGGGCCGCGCCGCGAGCCGGAGATCGCCGAGGCCGACCTGGCTCCGGCGCGCGCGCTGCTCGCCGCGAGCCGCCGCCCGCTGGTCATCGCCGGCCTGCAGGCCTGCGAGCCGGCGGCCGCCCAGGGCCTGCAGCGGTTGCTCGCCGCCTGGGACTGCCCGCTGCTCTACAGCTACAAGGCCAAGGGCGTGGTGCCGGACGACGGCCGCCACGCCGTCGGCCCCTTCATCGACGGCGACGCCGAGCGCGGCCTGATCGAGGCCGCCGACGCGGTCGTCTTCTACGGCGCCGACCCGATCGAGTTCCCGCCGCAGCGCTGGCGCTACGACAAGCCGGTGCTCGATCTGCGCCGCCACGACCTGGAGCGCGACTACCTGCCGCCGCAGGCGCGCCTGACCGGCGAGCTCGGCGGCCTCGCGGCGCGCCTGGAAGGCGCCCTGCGGCCGGGCGGCTGGACTCCGGGAGAGATCCTGGCGGCCCGGGCCGAGATCCACCGCCGCGCGCATCTCGGCACCGGCGGCCCGATCGCGCCCCAGGACCTGGTCGACGCCGCGATCGCCGCCGCGCCGGCCGGGACCCGCGCGACCGTCGATGCCGGCGCGCACATGCTGCCGGTGATGTCGCTCTGGATCGCCAGGGCGCCGCGCGACGTGCTGATCTCGCGCGGCCTCTCGACCATGGCCTTCGCCCTGCCGGCAGCGATCGGCGCCTCGCTGGCCGAGCCGGAGCGCTGGACCCTCGCCTTCACCGGCGACGGCGGGCTGATGATGTGCGCCGGCGAGCTGGCGACGGCGGCCCAGAACCGCTGCCGGCTGGTCGTCGTCGTCTTCAACGACTCGAGCATCGCGCTGATCGACGTCAAGCGGCAGCGCCGGCAGCTGCCGCGCATCGGCATGAGCTACTCCGCGACGGACTTCGCCGCGGTCGCCAGGGGCTTCGGCTGCCGGGGCTACCGGGTCGAGGCGCCGGAGGAGCTGCCGGGGGCGCTGGCCGAGGCCTTCGCGGGCGAGGGACCGGCCGTGGTCGACGTGCAGGTCGATGCGGGCGCCTACCACGAGCAGATCCGGGCGCTGCGCGGCTGACGGGTTCGAGGGACGGCCGGCCGTCCGCCAGGAAGCGAAGGGGTATCAGAGCTGCCATGACCACCGTCGCCACCACCGTTGCCACCCAGAAAGAGCGGGAAGTCCGCGCCCTGCTGCGCGATCTCAACGACGACTACGCGGTCTGCCTCGACGACATGGAGCTCGCGCGCTGGCCCGACTTCTTCGAGGAGGAGGCGGACTACCGCGTGGTCTCGCGGGAGAACCACGAGCAGGGGCTCGAGCTCTCGGCGCTCAGCTGCACCGGCCGGGCCATGCTGCTCGACCGCGTCGCCGCCCTCGAGTCGACGACGGTCTACGAGCCGCGCGCCATCCGGCACCTGGTCGGCTGCGTCACCCTCGACGCCCTCGAGGGCGAGCTCTGCCGGGCGCGCGCGAACTTCGCGCTCTACGAATCCCTGTCGGACCGGGAGCCGCACCTGCTGATGGTCGGCCGCTACCTGGACGTGGTGTCGCTGGCCGGGGAGCGTCCGCTGTTCCGGCAGCGTTGGTGCGTCTACGACAACTACCGGATCCGTACCTCGCTGATCATCCCGGTGTGAGCCGGCAAAGGAGGCAAGCATGACCCCAGCGGCGCAGTCGAGCGCAGCACCCCGCGCCTGGCCCGAGGAGGCGGCCCGCGTGCCGGCCTGGATCTACTCCGACCCGGCGCTCTTCGAGCGCGAGCTGGAGGTCTTCCACCACGGCGCGACCTGGAGCTACGTCGGGCTGGAGTGCGAGATCCCCGAGCCCGGCTCCTACAAGCGCAGCTGGGTCGGGCGGCGGCCGGTCATCCTGGTGCGCGACAAGGACGGCGAGATCAACGTCCTCGAGAACCGCTGCGCCCATCGCGGCACCATGGTCTGCTGGCAGAACAGGGGGCAGGCCAAGGACCTGACCTGTCCCTATCACCACTGGAACTACGACCTGAAGGGCAACCTCCAGGGCCTGCCCTTCCTTCGCGGCGCGCTCGGCAAGGGCGGCATGCCCCGCGACTTCGACAAGTCGGCCCACGGCCTGCGCCGGCTGCGCGTCGAGCGGCGCGGCGGCACCGTCTGGGCGAGCTATTCGGAGGAGGCGCCGAGCCTGGAGGCCTTCATCGGGCCCGAGATGCTCGCCTGCATCGACCGGGTGTTCCCGGCGAACCGCCGGCTGCGACTGATCGGCTACAATCGCCAGCACCTGCCGTGCAACTGGAAGCTCTACTTCGAGAACAGCCGCGACCCCTACCACGCGGGACTGCTGCACAGCTTCTTCGTGACCTTCGGCCTGCTGCGCACCGACACGCCCTTCCGGGCCGTGCCGACCGAGGGCGGCCGCCACGGCATCATGGCCTCGACCTACTCGCCCGAGACCGCCAGCCAGCAGAACGAGGTGACCCAGCAGCTGACGAGCTGGCGGCCGGACTTCCGGATCCAGGACATGGAGCTGGTCAAGCCGGTCGACGAGTTCGGCGACAGCTCGATGATCAACCTCTCGGTCTTCCCCTCGGTCTTCTTCCAGCAGCACGGCAACTGCCTGGCGGTGCGCCAGATCCTGCCGAAGAGCCAGTCCGAGACCGAGCTTTCCTGGACGCACTACGGCTTCGAAAACGACGACCCGGCGATGCAGGCGCGCCGGCTCAAGCAGGCCAACCTGGTCGGGCCGGCCGGCTATGTCGGCATCGACGACAGCGAGGTCCTGGCCCAGCTTCAGCCCAGCGCCGAGAAGCTGCCCGAGGCGCTGCAGGTGGTCGAGATGGGCGGGCGCGACACCGGCGCCCACGAGACCATGGTCAGCGAGACCCTGATCCGCTCCTTCTACGCCTTCTACCGCGCCAGCATGGGCCTCTGAGGGCTCGCGCGGCCGGCCGAGCAGGCGTCTTGCCAGTGTGAAATGTGAGCGCTATCATCATGACTCTCGCGAAGGCGCCGAACGGGCGCGGCTTCGCGCGGCCGGACCAAGACCCCGGGCAGGGGCTCCGGCGACAACACCAACGGGAGGAATGCGGACATGAGAGACTGGATCAGGAAGCCCCTGGCGCTCGGCCTCGGCCTCGGCCTGTGGGTCGGCGCGGCGACCCTGCCGGCCACGGCCCAGGAGGCCAAGTCGGTGAACTGGAGCATGGCGACCTACGTCGGCGGCCACTGGCTCGAGTTCGGCATGCGCAACTTCGTCAAGCTGGTCGGCGAGATGACCGAGGGGCGGGTCACCATCAAGGTCACCCAGCCCGGCACCCTGGGCAGCGCCCTCAAGGTCACCGATTCGGTGCGAACCGGCGTCGCCGAGGTCGGCCACAACTGGCCGGCCTACGACTGGGGCGCCGACCGCGCCGGCGTGCCCTTCGGCGGCTGGGCCGGCGGCCTGACGCCCGAGGAGTACCTGATCTGGCTCTACAACGAGGGCGGCGCCGAGATGTGGCGCGAGTGGCGCGATGAGGCCTTCGGCGTCGTCTCCTTCCCCTGCGCCCTGGCCGAGACCGAGATCTTCCTGCACTCGCACAAGCCGGTGCGCACGCTCGAGGACTTCGCCGGCCTGCGCATCAGGACCTCAGGCGCCTGGGCGGAGATCGCCTCGGAACTGGGCGCGACGACCACGATCATGCCCGGCTCGGAGGTCTTCAGCGCGCTCGAGCGGCGCGTCGTCGACGCCATCGAGTGGGCCGGCCCCGGCAGCAACCTCGAGGCCGGCTTTCCGAGCATCGCCGAGTACATTATCACGCCGGGCATCCACGCCCCGGCGAGCGGCCAGGAGTGCATGTTCAACAAGGACGCCTGGGCCGAGCTGTCGCCCCACGACCAGCGCATGATCGAGCTCGCCGCCCAGCTCAACACCTTCCTGACCTTCGGCCAGTACGGCGAGGCCGACCTGGCGGCCTGGGACAAGCTGAAGGCCGGCGACAACACCTTCGTCGAGCTCGACCAGAGCTTCATCGACGAGGCCCGCGCGGCCTCGCTCGCCTGGGCCGAGAAGCAGGCCGCTGAGAACGCCTGGTTCAAGCGCGCCTACGACAGCCAGAAGGCCTTGCAGGAGAAGCTCGGCACCTGGGGCGAGTTCCGCCTGCCGATCGGCGCCGCCGCCAACCGCTAGCGCACTTGCGGCGGGGTCCGGGCGCGCCGCCCCGACCCCGCCGCCGCGCCTCCGTCGTGGTCCCGGAGAAGAACTCGCCATGCGCATCGTCCTCGTCCTGGAGCGGATCACCTCGCTCGCCGCGGCGGTCGGCGTCTGCCTGATCCTGCCGCTGGTCGCCGCCATGGTCTTCGAGGTCTCCAGCCGGTACCTCTTCGCGGCGCCGACCTCCTGGGCCTACGAGATCAGCTACATGTTCATGGCGGCGATCTTCATGATGGGCATCGCCTACGCCCTTAAGATCCGCCAGCACGTCAACGTCGACCTGGTCTACGGCGCCCTTGGCCCGCGCGGCCGGGCGGTCGTCGACCTGCTCGGCTACTGCTTGCTGCTGCCCTGCGTCGCCTGGCTGACCTACGCCCTCTTCGGCTTCGCCGCCGACGCCTTCCGGAGCGGCGAGCAGAGCGGCATCTCGGCCTGGAACCCGGTGATCTGGCCCTACCGCGCGGTGCTGACGCTGGGCTTCGCGGTCTTCGTCCTGCAGGTCCTGGCGGAAGTCGCGAAGTCGCTGCAGGCGCTGGTCGCGAACGCTCCGGAAGGCCGCTAGGCATGGAGCTCTTCGTCGGGCTGTGGATGTTCCCGGCACTGCTGGTGCTGGTCGCCGCCGGTTTCCCCGTCGCCTTCTCGCTGATGAGCGTGGCCCTGGTGTTTGGCCTGTTCCGCTTCGGCGACGCGCTGGTCTTCCAGTTCGTCGCGAAGGTCGACGACGTCGCTTCGAACTACGTGCTCGGCGCGATCCCGCTGTTCGTCTTCATGGGCGCGCTGCTCGCCCGCGCCGGCATCGCCGAGAAGCTGTTCGACGCCATTCATCTCTGGACCCGCCGCCTGCCGGGCGGGCTGGCGATCGGCGCCGTCGTCATGTGCACGATCTTCGCGGCCGCGACCGGCGTGGTCGGTGCGACGGAGACCGTGGTCGGCATGCTGGCGGTGCCGCCGATGATGAAGTACGGCTACGACAAGCGGCTGATCTCCGGGACGCTGTGCGCCGGCGGCTCGCTCGGCACCATGATCCCGCCCTCGATCACGGTGATCGTGCTGGCGCCGATCGCGAACCTGCCGGTCGGCGACCTCTTCGCCGGCATCCTGCTGCCCGGGCTGATCATGTCGGGGCTGTTCATCGCCTACATCGTCGCCGTCGTCTCGCTGCGCCCGGCGCTGGCGCCGCGGCCGCCGCGCGAGGAGCTGGCGGCGGTGCCGCTGGCCGCCAAGCTGCGCCTGACCGCGGCGGCGCTGCTGCCGCCGGTCGCGCTGATCTTCGCGGTGCTCGGGACGATCCTGCTCGGCTGGGCGACGCCGACCGAGGCTGCCGCCTGCGGCGCCTTCGGCAGCCTGCTGCTCGGCCTGCTGCACGGGCGCCTCAGCTTCGCCGTGGTCCGCGACTCGCTCTACAGCACGCTGTCGATCACGGCGATGATCCTGTTCATCGTGCTCGGCGGCAGCATGTTCGCCGGCGTCTTCTACGCCTCGGGCGGCATGGAGTCGGTGCAGATCCTGCTCGACCAGTACGGCCTCGGCGGCTGGCCGGCGCTCGCCATCATCCTGCTGCTGACCTTCCTGGCCGGCTTCGTGCTCGACCTGATCTCGGTCGTGCTGATCGTCATCCCCGTGGCCATGCCGCTGATCGCGCTCTATGGCGTCGATCCGCTGTGGTTCTGCATCATCTTCCTGATCGTGCTGCAGACCAGCTACCTGACGCCGCCGATGGCGCCCTCGATCTTCTACCTGCGCGCCATCACGCCGCCCGAGATCCGGCTGGTCGACATGTACCGCGGCGTGCTGCCCTTCGTCGTCCTGCAGCTGGTCACCCTGGCCATCGTCATCGCCTATCCCGCCCTGGCGACCTGGCTGCCGCAGCAGATCTACGGCCTGCGGTAGTCAGGCGAGTTCGGTCTAGCTCGGCACCGCGAGACGCAGCAGCTCGCTGGCGTCCGCCAGGTCCTCGAGGCCCCAGACCGCTTCGATCAGGGGCTCCGGCCGGCAGCCGGGGGCGCCGTCGGCGGCGAGGCGGCGCAGCTTGTCCTCGAGCTCGGAGTCGGCCAGCGGCCGGCCGGCGCTGCCGCGTGCCTGCTCGACGACCAGCGTCTCGCGGGTCCCGTCGCGCCGCTTCAGCTCGATGCGGATGCCCTCGACGGGAATCTCGGCATCGTCGACGATCGAGACGGTGCGGCGCAGCGCCAGCACCCGCGGGTCGCGCACCGCGGCGTCGCTGAACTGCGCCAGCCCGGCGGCCCCGAACAGCAGGCAGACGGCGACGGCGTGGTGGGCGCTGACCTGGGCCTCGCGGCCGGTCGCGACGTCGGGGCGGTCGGTGCGCTGGCGCAGCAGCGGGTGGCCGTGGAGCGTCACCGACTCGACCGCCTCGGGCGGGCAGTCGCCGCGCGCCTGCAGCGCCAGGCAGCCGTCGATCACCGAGTTCAGCACGACGCCGCAGGGGTAGGGCTTGTAGGTGTTGTCCAGCAGCTCCCAGCGCTCGCCGAGCGCGCCGGTGATCTCCGAGGGATCCGCCGCCTCACCCATCACCTGCAGGAAGCCGCGCGGTCCCTCGAGCGGCCGCGCCGGCCCGTCGAAGCCGCGCTCTGCGAGCAGCGCCGAGAGCAGACCGTTGCGCGCGGCGTTGCCGACGCCGAGGCTCTTGGCCATGAAGCCCAGGGTCTCGACCAGCCCCGAGGACTGCGCCGAGGCGTTGCCCAGCGCCCAGAGCAGGCCCTGCGCGTCGAGGCCGAGCAGCTTGCCGCTCGCCGCCGCCGCGCCGAAGACGCCGCAGGTCGCGGTGATGTGCCAGCCGCGCCGGTAGTGCCCGGGCGAGACGGCGTTGCCGATCCGGCACTCGGTCTCGGCGCCGAGGACGAAGGCGTGGAGCAGCGCCGGGCCGCTCACCCGCTGGCGGTGCGACAGCGCGAGCAGGGGCGCCGCGGCGGGGGCGGTCGGATGAATGACAGTGCGCGGATGGGTGTCGTCGAAGTCGTAGACGTTGGCGCTGGCGCAGTTGAGGAAGGCGGCGGTCGCGAGGTCGGTCCGCTCCGGCCGTCCCACGATCGCCGCCTGGGGCGGGCCTGCGAACTCCTGGAGCAGGCCGAGCGCCGTCTCGACCGCGATCTCTCGGCTGCCGGCGAAGGCGACCGCGAAGAAGTTGAGCAGCGACCGCTTGGCCTCGTGGCGCAGCGCCGCGGGCAGGTCCTCGTAGCGCGAGGCGGAGAGGAAGCGCGCCAGCTCGAGCGAGGTCTCCGGCGCGCCTGCCTCGCGGCTCATGGCGCGCCCCTCACAGCTCACCCCTCACAGCTCACCGGCCTCCTCCAGGACCTTGCGGGCGACCCGGAAGCATTCCAGGCCCATCGGCACGCCGCAGTAGATCGCCACGACGTGCACCGCGGCGCGGATCTGCTCCTTGGTGACGCCGTTGTTGAGGGCGCCCCGGCAGTGGGTTTCCCACTCGTGCAGGCGACCGAGCGCGCCCAGCATGGTCAGGTTCATCAGGCTGCGCGTCCTGGCGTCGATCGCCTCGTCGCCCCAGCCGAAGCCCCAGCACCATTCGGTCATCGCCTCCTGGAAGGGCCGGGAGAAATCGTCGGCGGCCGCGAGGTTCTTCTCGACGTACTCGGCGCCCAGAGTCGCCTTGCGCTGCTCCAGGCCCTTCTCGAAAAGTGCCTTGTCCATGCTGTCTCCTGTTCGTCGTGTGGCGGTGGGGTGCGCGCGGCCCGAAGGGGGGCGCCGTCGACCCCGGCGGCGACCGGCTCGTGCCGCCGCCGGGAGCCGGCCGTTCTCAGCGCAGCAGATCCTTGCCCAGGGTCTGGCGCACCTTCTCGATGTAGGCCTTGCCGTCGAAGCCGACCTCCTCGGCCCGCTTGTACCAGGAGTCGTAGACGGGCTGGGTGTACTGGGGGTCGAAGATCCGGGCCTTCTCGGAGTCGGGGGCCACCCAGAAGGTCACGCCCTTGCTCTCCATGTCGAGCATGGCCTCGCGCACGAAGTCGTAGTAGCCGTAGATCGCCTCGCCCTCGAAGCGGTCCATCTCGGCCTGGACCTGCTCGCGCAGCTCTTCCGGCATCTCCTCCCAGGCCTCCTTGTTGATCAGGATCGCCCAGCCGTTGATCGGGCCGAGGCCCCAGTTCTGCACGTTGGGCGCCAGGCGCCAGTACTCCTGGCCATGGCCGTAGCAGGTCGAGGTGAAGAGGCCGTCGATGATGCCGCGCTCGAGCGCCGGCATGACCTCGCTGAGCGCGAGCGGCACCGGCTTGGCGCCGAGCGCGTCCATCAGCGCCGCGGTCTGCGGGTTGTGCACGCGCAGCTTCTTGTTGCGGAAGTCCTCGACCGTGCGGATCGGCTCCTTCGAGAACAGCTGCTGCGTGCACCAGGCGCCGTTGGCCAGCGAGATCGCGTTCCAGCGCTCCAGCCAGATCGCATCGACGTCCTCGCACCAGAAGGCCTCGCAGACGTAGGCGTACTCCGGCATGTTGTCGATCAGGCCCGGCAGGTTGAAGATGCCCATCCGCGGCTCCTCGGCCGCGAGGTAGGTGTGCAGCGCCGAGGACATCGGCACGCGGCCATCGCGCACGGCGGCGGCGATCTGCGGTCCTCCGACCAGGGAATCGTTCAGGGTGATCTTGACCTTGCCGCCGGTCGCCTCGGCGATCCGGTCGGGGATCGTCTCGGCCATCTTCAGGTAGGCCGTGTGCGGCGACGGCAGCACGGCGATGGTCAGGTCGTAGTCCTGCGCCTGGGCGCCGCCGGCCAGCGCCAGCAGGGCCGCCGCGCCGGCGGCGAGGCCGAGCGCGCCGCGCGGCACGCGAGGCGTCCGGGAAAGGGTCTCGTTCATCGTTTCCTCCTCGTTCGATTGTCGGCTTCTGTTTCCGATGGGACCCGCTCCATGAGCGGGGCGACGGACGCTGCTCCGCGGGTGCACCCCCGTGAGGCCGTTCCGATCATACAATCCTATCAGTCGATTGATGTCGCTGCACGCCTATGTTAGCGCTAAAATCCACACCGACGGACAGGCTTGTATCCTGCAGGCCGGTGCGGCTGCGCTGAGGAGGAGGCTGTCATTCTCGGGCCAATAGTGGAGGGCGCGCCGGCGCTCCCGGAGCAGCGCGCCGGCTTCGTCCTGATCCGGGCGATCGACGGCGTCACCGACGCGACGGGCTGGGCCGCCGCGCTCGGCCTGGTGGCGATGACCGCGATCGTCTGTTTCGAGATCTTCGCCCGCTACGTCCTCAACGAGCCGACCTACTGGGGCACGGAGATCGCGACCTACCTGCTGGTCGGGATGACCTTCGCGGGGCTCGCGCTCGCCCAGAAGGCGCGCGCGCACGTCCGGGTCGAGCTGCTGCTCGGCTGGCTGCCGGCCGGTCGGCGCGGCTTCCTCGAGCTGGTCGCGCTCTGGATCGGCCTGTTCTTCCTGCTCTTCGCGGCCTGGCAGATGGTCGCCTTCAACTACCAGGAGCTGGTCCACGACACCCGTGACTGGGGTCTGCTCGCCACGCCCCAGTGGATCCCGGAGCTGCCGGTCTCGCTCGGCTATCTCGCCTTCGTCCTGGCGATCCTTGCGGACCTCTTCCTGCGCCGACCGCCCGCCTCGGCCTTCCGGCGCTGGGTCGTGCCGCTGCTGTTCGCGGGCCTCGTCGCCCTGCTGTGCCTGCTGGGGCCGGTGCCGGCCAAGATCCCGGGCACCCGACTGGACTGGGGCAGCCTGGCGATCGCCGCCGTCTTCCTGGCGGCCGCACTGGCCTGGAGCGGCCCGCGGGTCGCGCTGGCGGCCGGTGGGCTGCTTGCCGCCCTGGCCCTCGCCTACTGGGCGGCGCGCGGCCTGCCGCTGCTGCCGGTCGGACTGCTGCTGGTCGGCAGCCTGCTGCTGCTGCTGCTGATCGGCGTGCCGGTAGCACTGGCCCTCGGCCTCGCCGGCCTGCTCGGCGTCTACTTCCTGCTGCCGCTGCCGCAGCTCTCGCTGCTCGCCGAGCGCTCGTGGAACAGCGTCAACACCTTTACGCTCACCGCGGTGCCGATGTTCATCCTGATGAGCGGCCTGCTGATGCGCAGCGGCGTCACCAACGAGATGTTCGATGCTCTGATGCGCTGGTTCGGCCGCGTGCCCGGCGGCATCGCCTACGCCAGCGTCAGCGCCTCGACGATCTTCGCCGCGGTCTCCGGCTCCAGCCTGGCGACCGCGGCGGCGATGGGCAAGGTCGCCTGCCCTGAGATGGTGCGCCGCGGCTACAGCGCCCGCCTGACCTACGGTGTCGTCGCGGCCGGCGCCACCCTCGGCATCATGATCCCGCCGAGCATCGCCATGATCATCTACGGCACGACCGTCGGCGCTCCCGTCAACGTGCTGTTCATCGCCGGCATCGTGCCCGGCCTGATCCTGACCGTGGCCTTCATGCTGGGCGTCTTCATCTGGACCCGCAGCGTGCCCGGCTCCGCCCCGGCCGGCGACTCCTACAGCTGGCGCGAGAAGCTCAGCGCCTCCAAGGGCACCTTCCCCTTCTTCCTGGTCATCGTCGGCGTGCTGGGCTCGCTCTACGCCGGCGTGGCGACGCCCAGCGAGGCGGGCGGCGTCGGCGCCGCGCTCGCCTTCCTGCTCTGCGTCCTGCGCGGCACGATGAGCTGGCAGATCATGCGCGACACGGCGATGGAGACCGTGCGGATCACTTCCTTCCTGCTGCTGATCGTGGTCGGGGCGGCGATCTTCAGCTGGGTCTTCGACTACCTGCGCCTGCCGCGCTCGCTGGTCCAGGTGATCCAGGACGCCGAGCTGGCGCCCTGGATGGTCATGGCCATGATCGCCCTGATCTACATCGTGCTCGGCATGTTCATCGAGTCGATCTCGATGATGCTGATGACCCTGCCGGTCGCCTACCCGATCGTGATCGCGCTCGGCTTCGACCCGATCTGGTTCGCGGTCTTTCTGGTGCTGATGATCGAGGTCGGCCTGGTCACGCCGCCGGTCGGCATCATCCTGTTCGTGCTGCGCGGCATGAGCGGCAACGTGCCGCTGCGCGAGATCGCGCTCGGCGTGCTGCCCTTCATCGCGATCATCCTGCTGTTCAACGTCTTCATCTACCTCTACCCGGAGGTCATCGCCTGGCTGCCGAGTCAGATGGCGGGGCCGCCGCTATAGGGGGCGCCGCCAGCGAGGCAGCTGGCCTACGGCGAGGAGGGGCCGGCGACCTGGATGGGCTGAGGTCACGGCTGGTCAGGCTAGGCCGGCGCCTGCCGCTCCGCCCGGGACAGCGGGAAGCGCAGGCGCACCTCGACGCCCTCGCTTTCGTAGCGCACGCTGGCGTCGCCGCCGAGCTGGGCGGCGGCGATCGAGAACAGGCGCGTGCCGAAGCCGTCGGCCTCGGGCGCCTCGACGGCCGGGCCGCCGCGCTCGATCCAGGCCAGCTCGACGCCCGGCCCGGCGCCCGACCCGGCGCCCGACCCGGCGCCTTCCCCCGCGACGCCGTCTCCGGCCGCGCCGTCCCAGGAAATCTCGATCCTGCCGTCCGGCACCGAAAGGGCGCCGTACTTGACGGCGTTGGTCGCCAGCTCGTGCAGCACCAGGCAGAGGGTCACCGCGGCGCTCGCCTCGACCAGGAGCGGCGGCCCCTGGAAGCGGATCGCCTCCTGCCGGCCGCCGCCGCCGAAGGGCGCCAGCGTGCCGGCGACGAGGTCGGTCAGGCAGGCGCCCCGCCACTGCTGCCGGGTCAGCAGCGAATGGGCGGTGTCGAGGGCCGCCAGCCGCGACTGGAAGGCCCGCTTGAAGGCCTCCGGCTCGGGCGTCTCGCGCAGGGTCAGGCCGGCGATCGACTGGACGATCGCCATGATGTTCTTGATGCGGTGGCTGAACTCGTCGAGCAGCAGGGCCCGGCGCTGCTCGTTCTCCTTGCGCTCCGTGACGTCCAGGCAGACACCGATCATGCGTGCGGGCGCGCCGGCCTCGTCGCGGAACAGCCGGCCGCGGCCCTCGACCCAGCGGAGGCTGCCGTCGGGCAGGAGGATGCGATACTCGATGTGGTGGTCGTCGCCCCGCTCGACGGTGCCGGAGATGGTGCGCAGGACCCGCTCGCGGTCCTCCGGATGGATGTCTTCCTGGAAGGCCTCGAAGGTCCCGGCGAAGCTGCCGGTAGCGAGGCCGTGTATTTCCTCGAGGCCCGCCGACCAGACCACCCGGCTGGTCGCGACCTCCCATTCCCAGGTGCCCATGCGCCCGGCTTCGAGCGCGAGCTGCAGCCGTTCCTCGCTCTCCAGAGCGCGGGCGGCGAGGCTTTTCCCGGGTTCGGCCCCCGCGACGCCGTCACGCCCGAAATCGTACGCCCCCTCGCGATCCACTTGCAGCCCCTCCAAAGCACTGCGCGCCGCCGGCCCGGCCAGGCGGCGGCCTACGTCCCGCCGACCGCCCGCAATCCTAGCCCCTCGCCGGGGCGAAGGGTAGCGCGGGCGAGGCGGGGCGCTACTGGAACATATCGGGCTGGCTGGCCGCGAGCTGCTCGTAGACCGGCTGGAAGTGCAGCCAGCCGATGTACTCGCTGCCGACGTGCTCGCGGCTGTAACGGGCGCGCTCGGGCGAAATGAGGATCGGCGCGTGGCCAGAGGCTTCGACCATCAGCTGCTGCCGGCAGCAGCGCTCCAGCGCCATGAACCAGAAGGCCGCGGATTCGATCGAGTGGCGGCTCGCCGTCAGCAGCCCGTGGTTCTGGTGGATCGCCGCCTTCACCCCCTTGAAGGAGGCCGCGACGCTGGGCCCGGCCGGGGCCTCGACCGCGACGGCGCCGGCCTCATCGCGGATCACCACGTGGTCCTCGAAGAAGGCGCAGGCGTCCTGCGTGATCGGCTCGAGCGGCCGGCCCAGCGAGGCGAACGCGGTGCCGTAGAGCGAGTGGGCGTGGCACATCGCCAGGATGTCGGGATGCGCCTCGTGGACCGCGGCGTGGAGCACGAAGCCGGCACGGTTGACGGCGTAGTCGCCCTCGACGACCTGCCCCTCGTGATCCACCAGGATCAGGTTCGACAGCCGGACCTGCCGGAAGTGCACGGCCATCGGATTGGTCCAGTAGAGCTCCGGGCGCTCCGGGTCCCGGATCGTCAGATGGCCGGCGAAGCCGTAGTCCAGGCCGGCCTCGGCGAAGGCGCGGCAGGCGCCGACCAGGCGCTCCTTGCGGTACTGCCGCTCCTCAGCGGCGGTCGCGAATTCCCGCCTGATCGGGAACTTCAGGTCGGGCTGTTCCGGCTGATAGATCGACTCGCGGTTGCCCAGGTCCGGCATGCGCATCTCCCCTGTGGCAGGTTTTCCGGCGAGCTTACGGGTTGCCAGGCGCCCTGGCGACAGGCCATTGAGGAAGTGCGCCCTGTTTTGAAGACATACCGGAAGGTCCCACCATGACCGAGATCGCGATCCGACCCGAACGCCTGCTCGAGGATCTGGAGACCCTGCGTTCCTTCGGCCGCTGCGGCAGCGGCGTCGTCCGGCCCGCCTATTCCGAGGCCGACATCGCGGCGCGCCGCTGGCTCGCCGGGCGCATGGCCGAGGCCGGCCTCGAGCCGGTCTTCGACCCCGTCGGCAACCTTTTCGGCCTGCCGCCGGGCGCGGCGCCCTGCCTGCTCATCGGCTCGCACTCGGACAGCCAGCCGGAAGGCGGCTGGCTCGACGGCGCCTACGGCGTGCTCGCCGGCCTGGAGGTCGCCCGCGCCAGCCTCGAGTGCGGCGGCCCGCCGGTGGCGGCGGTCTCCTTCCAGGACGAGGAGGGGCGCTTCACGACCCTGACCGGCAGCCGCATCTGGTCGGGACTGATGCCGCTCGAGGAGGCCGACCGGATGACCGACCACGAGGGCGTCAGCTTCGCCGAGGCGCGCCGCACCATGGCCGACCTCGCCGGCGCCGACTTCCTGCCGGCCAGGCGCTTCGACGCCTTCATCGAGGCCCACATCGAGCAGGGCCCGGTGCTTGACAGCGCAGGCGAGAAGATCGGCGTCGTCGAGGATATCGTCGGCATCCGCAGCGAGCGCTACCGCCTGACCGGGCAGCAGAACCACGCCGGCACCACCCCCATGCGCCTGCGCCGCGACGCCTTCCAGGGCCTCGCCGACTTCACGACCCTGGTCAATGCCCGCCTGGCGCCCATCGTCACCCCGGCGACGGTCTGGACCATCGGCCACGTCGCGCTGCATCCCAACGCCTCCTCGATCGTGCCGGGGCGCGTCGACTTCACGATGCAGTGGCGCGACGGCGAGACGGCGCGGCTCGACCGCATGGAGGCGGTGATTCGCGCCACCGCCGAGGAGGTCGCCGGCGCGCGCGGCCTCGAGTGCACGCGCTCGGCCTACGCCGCGATCGAGCCGGCGCGGATGGCCCCGGCGCTGGCCGCGCGCATCGAGGCGGGGGCGAAGGCCGAGGCGCCCGGCCTGTGGCGGCGCATGCCCTCGGGCGCCCTGCACGACGCCGCCAATGTCTCCCGACTGATGCCGGCCGGCATGCTCTTCGTGCCGTCGAAGCGCGGCATCAGCCACTCCTTCGAGGAGGACACGGCGCACGACGACCTGGTGATCGGCGCCCGCGTCCTGGCGGCGGCGGCCGGCGCCGACTGAGGCAGGCGCAGCCTGCGGGTCGGAAGTGCCTTGCCAAATTATCGCGTGACCAGCGGCGCGCGATCCGCTGGACTCCCCCGGCAGACCGGCCAAGGAAAGGGATCAGCCATGAGCAGCGACAGCACGCGACGGACCGAGGGACGGGGCCGGCTCTACGAGTCGATCGTCGACACCATCGGCGACACGCCGGCGATCCGGGTCAACCGCCTGGCGCCCGAAGGTGTGCGCCTCTACGTCAAGGCGGAGTTCTTCAACCCCGCCGCCTCGGTCAAGGACCGCCTGGCGATCTCGATCATCGAGGAGGCCGAGCGCCGGGGCGAGCTGAAGCCGGGCCAGACGGTGATCGAGGCGACGAGCGGCAACACCGGCATCGGCCTCGCCATGGTCTGCGCCGCCAAGGGCTACCCGCTGGTCGTGACCATGGCCGACAGCTTCTCGATCGAGCGCCGCAAGCTGATGCGCTTCCTCGGCGCCAAGGTCGTGCTGACGCCGCGCGCCGCCAAGGGCTTCGGCATGTACCAGAAGGCCAGGGAACTGGCCGAGGCGAACGGCTGGTTCCTGGCCCGCCAGTTCGAGACCCGCGACAACGCGACGATCCACGAGAACACGACGGCGCGCGAGATCCTCGCGGACTTCGCCGGCGACCGCCTCGACTACTGGGTCACCGGCTACGGCACCGGCGGCACCATGACCGGTGTCGGGCGGGTCCTGCGCCGCGAGCGCCCGGACACGAAGATCGTGCTGAGCGAGCCGGCCAACGCCGCGCTGCTCTCCAGCGGCACGGCCCAGGAGCGCACCGCCGACGGCTCGGCAGCGGCCAGCCACCCGGCCTTCGAGCCGCACCCGATCCAGGGCTGGACCCCCGATTTCATCCCGCTGGTCCTGCAGGAGGCTATCGACGAGCGCTACTACGACGAGCTGATTCCGGTGTCGGGCCCAGTCGCCATGGAGTGGTCGAGGAAGCTCGCCCAGCAGGAGGGCATCCTGACCGGCGTGTCGGGCGGCGGCACCTTCGCGGTCGCGATGCAGATCGCCGAGAAGGCGGAGCCGGGATCCGTGATCCTCTGCATGCTGCCCGACACCGGCGAGCGCTACCTCTCCTCGCCGCTCTTCGAGGGCGTGGCCGAGGAGATGACCGAGGAGGAGAAGGCGCTGTCGCTCTCGACCCCGGGCTTCCACATGGCGTAGCGGGGGCCGCCTCGCACCCGCCTCGACCGCCTCGGGACGACGCGGAGGCCGGCCGGGCGGGGCCGCCGTCGTTGCGAACGAAAGGGGACCGTGATCCAGTGGGTGGCCCAGCCACCCGAGTCGCGCCTCCCCATGCCCAGCCCTACGCCCGCCGCCTATCTCGACAGCCTCAACCCGGAGCAGCGCCGCGCGGCCGAGTACGCCGTGGGCGCGCCCGGCGTGGCGCGGCCGCTGCTGGTCATCGCCGGGGCCGGCTCGGGCAAGACCAGCACCCTGGCGCACCGGGTCGCGCACCTGATCGTCGAGGGCGCCGACCCGCGCCGCCTCCTGCTGATGACCTTCTCGCGGCGCGCCGCCGCCGACATGATCCGGCGCGTCGAGCGCATCGCCCGCCAGGCGCTCGGCGAAAAGGCGGGCGTGCTGGCCGGCGGCCTGAGCTGGGCCGGGACCTTCCACGGCGTCGGCGCGCGGCTGCTGCGCGACTATGCCGGGCAGATCGGCCTCGATCCCGGCTTCACGATCCACGACCGCGAGGATTCGGCCGACCTGATGAACCTGGTGCGCCACGAGCTCGGCTTCTCGAAGACCGACCGGCGTTTCCCGACCAAGGGCACCTGCCTCGCGATCTACTCGCGCTGCGTCAACGCCGAGCTGCCGCTCGAGACGGTGCTGCAGGAGGCCTTCCCCTGGTGTGCCGACTGGGCCGATGCGCTGCGCCGGCTGTTCGCCGGCTACGTCGAGGCCAAGCAGCGCCAGAACGTGCTGGACTACGACGACCTGCTGCTGTGCTGGGCGCAGACAGTCGCCGATGCCGGGCTTGCCGCCGAGATCGGCGGCCTGTTCGACCACGTCCTGGTCGACGAGTACCAGGACACCAACCGGCTCCAGGCCTCGATCGTGCTGGCGCTGAAGCCTGACGGGCGCGGCCTGACCGTGGTCGGCGACGACGCCCAGTCGATCTATTCCTTCCGCGCCGCGAGCGTGCGCAACATCCTCGACTTTCCCGGCCACTTCAGCCCGCCGGCCGAGGTCGTGACGCTGGAGCGCAACTACCGCTCGACGCAGCCGATCCTGGCCGCCGCCAACGGCGTCATCGCGCTGGCCGCCGAGCGCTTCACCAAGGACCTCTGGACCGAGCGCGCCGCGACGGCGCGGCCGCGCCTGGTCGCGGTCGGCGACGAGGCGACCCAGGCGCGCTACCTGGTCGAGCGGATCCTGGAGAACCGCGAGGCCGGGACCGGCCTGAAGCAGCAGGCCGTGCTGTTCCGCACCTCCCACCACAGCGGCCCGCTCGAGATCGAGCTGACCCGGCGCAACATCCCCTTCGTCAAGTTCGGCGGCCTGAAGTTCCTGGAGGCCGCCCACGTCAAGGACCTGCTGGCGCTGCTGCGCTTCGCCGGCAACCCGCGCGACCGGGTCGCCGGCTTCCGGCTGATGCAGCTGCTGCCCGGCGTCGGCCCGGCCTCGGCGCAGCGGGTCCTCGACCTGATGGCCGAGGCCGCCGATCCGCTGGCGGCGCTCGCCGAGGCCCCGGCGCCGCCGCGCGCCGGCGCCGACTGGCCGGCTTTCGTCGAGACGCTCGCCGCGCTGGATCCCGCCAGCGCGCGCTGGCCGCTCGACCTGGAGCGCGCGCGGCTCTGGTACGAGCCGCACCTCGACCGCATCCACGACGACGCGCTGGTGCGCCGCGCCGACCTGATCCAGCTCGAGCAGATCGCCGGCGGCTATCCCTCGCGCGAGCGCTTCCTGACCGAGCTGACCCTGGACCCGCCGGACGCGACCAGCGACCAGGCCGGCGTGCCGCTGCTCGACGAGGACTACCTGGTGCTCTCGACGATCCATTCGGCCAAGGGCCAGGAATGGAAGTCGGTCTTCGTGCTGAACGTGGTCGACGGCTGCATCCCTTCCGACCTCGCGACCGGCACCACGGCGGAGCTGGAGGAGGAGCGCCGCCTGCTCTACGTCGCCATGACCCGGGCCCGCGACGAGCTCGAGCTGATGGTGCCGCAGCGCTTCTTCACCCACGGCCAGAGCGCCCGCGGCGACCGCCACGTCTACGCCTCGCGCAGCCGCTTCATCCCACGCGAGCTGCTCGACCTCTTCGAGCGCACCGCCTGGCCCCGCGCCGCCTCGGGCCCGATCCAGGTGCCGCTGCCCGCCGCGGCGCCGCGCGTCGACGTCGGCGCCCGGCTGCGGCAGATGTGGCGATAGCAGCCGGAGCCTTCACGCCCCGGAGTCTTGCCGCTCGCCGCCCCGCATCAGGCCGGACGGCCCTCCTGGTCGAGCTTCAGGGCCGCACAGACGAAGCCGTTGGCCGGCGTCGGTACCCCGAGCGCGCGGCCCAGGGCGACGACCTTGCCGCTCAGCCAGGGCAGCTCGAGACGGTTGCCCCGCTCCAGGTCGACGGCCATCGAGGCCTTGACGTTGGCGCCCAGGCTGTTGGCGCGCTCGGCCATGGTCTCGGCCAGGTCGTCGGGCAGGGGCACGCCGCTCGCCTGGCCGACCGCCAGGGTCTCGCCCATGACCTGCAGCAGCAGGGCGCGGGTGTCGGGGTCGGCACGGATCTCGCCGACCGGGCGGCGGGTGACCGCGGTCAGGGCCGAGAGCCCAACCAGCATGATGAACTTGTTCCACAGCGCGGCGCGGATGTCCCCGGGCTGCGAGTGCTCGATAGCGGCGGCGGTCAGCGCGGCATCGAGGGCTTCGCAGCGCGGGCTGCGGCTGCCGTCCAGCTCGCCGAAGCGGATGCGCTGGAAGGGGCTGAAGCAGCGGATCAGGCCGGGCTCGGCGATCGTCGCCGAGATTTCCGCGACACCGCCCAGGACGTGCCGCTCGCCCAGGATACCGGCGATCCGCTCCTCGGAATCGACGCCGTTCTGCAGCGACAGCACCGCCGTTTCCGGCCCGATCAGCGGCCGGCAGGCCTCTGCCGCCGTCTCGGTGTCCCAGAGCTTGACCGAGAAGAGCACGAAATCGACCGGGCCGATCGTCGCCGGGTCGTCGGTCGCCTGCACCTCGACGCTGTAGGCCTCCTCGCTCGTCTCGATGCGCAGGCCCTGGTCCCGCATCGCCGCCAGGTGCGCGCCGCGGGCGACGAAGACCGTCGGATAGCCCGCGCGCGCCAGCTTGGCGCCGAAAAAGCCGCCGACGCCGCCACTGCCCATGATCGCGAAGCTGCTCTGCCTGTCGCCCACCGATCCCCTCCTGCCGTGGTCGTCTCTTGCCGTCGGCAGGCATAGGCGAAGGCGGCGGGCCGGCGCAACGGCCGGCGGCTGCAGGTCAGACCCGCAGGAGCGGCCCTGCCGCGCTGCCACGTTGCCCGGCCGCCACGTTGCCCGGCCGCCACGTTGCCGGGACGCCCGGCGCATGGCAGCCTGCGCGCGCAAGGGAGGAGCCGAGAGCCCATGACCGAAGACCGCGAGATCCTCCTCGAGCGCACCGGCGGCGTCGCCCGCATCACCCTCAACCGCCCGGACAAGCTCAACGCCTTCACCGTCTCGATGGTCGAGGCCCTGCGCTCGGCCCTGGCCGAGGCGGAAGCCGACCCGGAGGTGCGGGCCGTGCTGCTCTCCGGTGCCGGGCGCGCCTTCGGTGCCGGCTTCGACCTCTCGGCCGCCCAGGGCGAGGACGCCCCGTCGCTGGGGGCCGTGCTGGACCGGCACTTCAACCCGCTGGTCCGCGCCCTGCGGCGCTCGCGCCTGCCGGTCGTCGCCGCCGTCCAGGGCGCCTGCGCGGGCGGCTCGGTCGGCGTCGCCCTGGCCTGCGACCTGGTGATCGCCGGACGCTCGGCCTTCTTCTACGAGCCCTTCGTCGGCATCGCCCTGGTGCCGGACGTCGGCAACAGCCTGTTCCTGCCGCGCCTGGCCGGGCGCATCCGCGCCGCGGGCGCGGCCTTCCTCGGCGAGCGCGTCGCCGCCGAGGAGGCCCATGCCTGGGGCCTGGTCTGGAAGGTCGTGGAGGACGCCGCGCTGGCCGCCGAGAGCGAGGCCGTGGCGGCCAGGCTCGCGGCGCAGCCGCCCGAGGCCCTGGCCGCGACCAAGCGCCTGCTGGGCGCCGCCGCCGAGCCGGACCTTGATCGCCAGCTCGACCTGGAGCGCGACCTGCAGGAGGCCGCGGGGCGCAGCGAGGCCAGCCGCGCGGCGATCCGCGGCTTCCTGGCGCGCCGCCGCTGAACCCTGCGCGGAAGTCGGGTCTGCCTCCCTCGGGGCCGGGTGGATCGCGGCGGCGGCAGGCTCTAGAACAGCGCCCCTGTCCCCAGTCTCCCGTCCCCTGCCGGAACCCGTCCCTTGATCGAACTTCCTCCCCTCGGCGAGCTGGCCTGGCTCGCCGGCGCCATGGTTGCGACCGGCGCCCTGGCCGGCGTCCTGGCCGGCCTGCTCGGCGTCGGCGGCGGCATCGTCATCGTCCCGGTCCTGAGCGTCATCCTGGCGGTGCTCGGCGTCGAGCCGGAAATCCTGATGCATGTCGCCGTCGGTACCTCTCTGTTGACCATCGTGCCGACCTCGATCGCCTCGGCGCGCGCCCACGCCAGGCGCGGCGCGGTCGACTGGAGCCTGATCCGGCGCTGGGGCGCGACCATCGTGCTGGGCGCGATCCTCGGCGGTGTCGCCGCCGCCTACCTGCGCTCGGCCGAGCTCAGCCTTGTCTTTGCGGCCATCGCCCTGGCGGTGGCGCTCTTCATGCTGGTCCGGCGCGAGGGCCGGCCGCTGTTCGCGCGCCTGCCCGGGGGGCCGGCCGGCCAGCCGCTGCCGCTGCTGATGGGCGGGATCTCGACCCTGATGGGCATCGGCGGCGGCACCCTCGGCGTGCCGCTCCTGAGCGCCTGCGCCTATCCGGTGCGCCAGGCGGTGGCGACGGCCAGCGTCTTCGGCCTGCTGATCGCGGTGCCGGGCAGCGCCGGCTTCGTCGTCGCCGGCTGGGGCCATCCGGACCTGCCGCCCTTCAGCCTGGGCTACCCGAACCTGCTCGGGCTGGTCTGCATCGCGCCCCTGACCATCCTCTTCGCGCCGCTCGGCGCCCGGCTCGCCCACAGCATCCGGCCGGGGCTGCTGCGCGTGCTCTTCGCGGTCTTCCTGATCCTGACCTCGGCGAAGATGCTGCTGGGGGCGCTGGGGGTGTTCTGAGCGCGCCGCCGGGCGGCGCTCAGGACACCGCGTCGGGCTGATGCTTGGGCTGGGTCGTCTCGAAGGCCGGCAGCGCCATGCAGGCCTCGAAGACCGCCATGGTGCGCGGGTAGGCCTCGAGCGGGCAGCGGAAGCGCTGGGCGTTGAAGATCTGCGGCACCAGGCAGATGTCGGCGATCGTCACGCTGTCGCCGTAGGACCGGCCCGCGCTGCGGCCGCCCTGTTCGTCGAGCCGCGCCAGGCTGTTCTCGTAGTTGTCCAGCCCTTCGCCCATCCAGTGGCGGTACCAGCGGTCGCGCGCCGCCTCGTCAAGCGCCAGCGGCCCCTTCAGGTACTTCAGGACCCGCAGGTTGTTGAGCGGATGGATCTCGCAGCCGACGATCTGGGCGAGCGCGCGGACCTGGGCACGCCCGCCGGCGTCGGGGGGCAGCAGCGGCGGCTCGGGGTGGGTCTCGTCGAGATACTCGAGCAGCGCCAGCGATTGGGTGTAGGCCGTGCCCTCGTCGATCAGCGTCGGCACCAGCCCCTGCGGGTTGACCGCCAGGTAGTCGGGACTGCGCTGCGCCTCGTCGGGAAGGCTGACGTAGTGCGCCCGGTACTCGATCCCCTTGAGCGCCAGCGCGATGCGCAGGCGGTAGGAGGTCGAGGACCGGTAGTAGCCGTAGAGCTCCATGATGGCCTCCTTGTCGATGCCGGGGAGGAAGAGTCAGCCCTGCGGCCGCGTCTCCTTGAGGGCGGGCCGCTCGGCGACCGACTCGAACCAGGCTGCGAGCCTCGGCGCCGCCTTGCGCCAGTCGCGCTCGGGGAAGCGGAAGTCGAGGTAGCCGAGAGCACAGGCGACGCCCAGCGCGCCGATGTCGAAGCGGCCTTCGAGATGCTCGATCCACTCGGCCTCGAGCGCAGCCACCGAGGCGTCGATCTTGCCCAGCTGCCCCGCCAGCCACTCGTCCCAGCGCTTCTCGGCCGGCCGCATCGCCAGCTCGTAGCGCGCCAGCAGGGCGGCGTCGAGCAGCCCTTGGGCGAGGGCGAAGAGGGTCAACGCCTGCCAGCGCGCGGCACCTTCGGCCGGAAAGAGGCGCTCGCCCGGGTGCTGCGCATCCAGGTATTCGCAGATCACGCGGCTGTCGAAGAGGACCGTGCCGTCGTCGAGGATCGCGGTCGGCACCTTGCCGGTGGGATTGTGCACGCGGATCGTCTGGTCCGGCTTGACCGGCACGGCCGCGCTCGGCAGCCGCTCGATCTTCGCGGCCTGCCCGGTCTCGATCGCCAGGGCCATGACCATGCGCACATAGGGCGAGGCGGGCGAATGGAAGAGCTTCATGAAGGCGCGTTCCTTGTCTGGTTGGCGGGAGTCCGGGTTGGCGGGGGCCTGGCTGGCGGGGGTCCGGCTGGCGGGACAGCCGGCACTATCGGGGAGCCGTGGGTCGCCAGCAAGGGCCGCGGCGCCGCCAGCTCGGGCACCTTTCGGCCGGACGGCCGTTCGTAGTATGCCCTGTCACCCCTCCCATACTTCCTGCCAAGAGGTTTCCGTGTCGCTGTCCCCCGCCGTCCAGTCGGCCGCCGCCGACTCCGCTGCCGACTCCGCCGCTGTCTCGGAGGCCGCCCTCGAGGAGGGCGCGCTGGTCGTCGCCTGGAGCGACGGCCGGCGCTTTTCCTTCCACCCGCTCTGGCTGCGCGAGCGGGCGCCCGACGGGCAGACGCTTGACGGGCGCAACGGCCAGCGCACGCTGGAGGCGGCCTTCCTGCCCCTCGATCTAGCCGTGACCGGCGCGCGCCTGGCCGGCGACGATAGGGTGGAGGTCACTTTCAGCGACGGCGCCACGGCGCTCTTCGAGGGCGCCCGGCTGCGCCGCGCCCTGGCGCCGCGGGACCAGGTCGACCTGCTCGGCGACCGAGAGCTCTGGGATGCCTCGCTCGGCGGCTTTCCGCGCTATCGCCTTGGCGATCTGAAGCAGGGCCGGCCGCTGCTCGGCCTGCTCGACGACCTGGCGCGGCTCGGCTGCGTGCTGATCGAGGAGGTGCCGCCCGAGAAGAACGGCATCCTCGAGTTCATGGGCCTGATCGGCAACATCAAGCTGACCAACTGGGGTGGCGTCGAGGACGTCAAGGTCGATGCCGACGCCTTCGACCTGACCCTGACCAACCGCGGCCTCGAGCCGCACGTCGACAACCCCTATCGCTTCTCCACGATCGGCTACGTCGTGCTGCACTGCCTGGAGAACTCCTTCGAGGGCGGCGAGAGCACCATCGTCGACGGCTTCGCGGTCGCGGAGCGGCTGCGGCGTGAGGATCCGGCGGCCTTCGAGGTCCTGGCGACGACGCCGGTCTATTTTCGCTACGAGGACGGAACGACGGTGCTCGACAACCTGCGCAGCCTGATCGGAGTGGATGCCGAGGGGCGGGTCGAGCGCGTCGCCTGGTCGAACCGCACGGAGTTCGTGGACGTCCGGCCGGTCGCCGAGCTGACCCGCTACTACGCGGCGCGCCGGCGCTTCGCCGAGCTGCTCTACGCGGAGGAGATGACCGTGACCTTCAAGCTGCAGCCGGGCCAGGCCTTCATCCTCGACAACTACCGGGTGCTGCACGGCCGCACGCCATTCGAGCTCGCCGGCGGCGGCAACCGCCACATGCGCCAGGGCTACTTCGACCGCGACATGGTGTCGAGCCGCCAGAAGGTCCTGCGCCGCGACCTGGATCCGGACTGACCGGGGTCAGGCGGGCCGCAGCTCGAGGGGCGCCGCCAGGCGGACCTCTTCCAGGTTGGTGCCGGGGCCGGCGCGCTCCACGACCAGGAAGTCCTGTGGCTCATCGAGCACCAGCAGCGGGTGGTGCCAGACGCCGGGATGATACTGCACGCCCTGGTCGCCGCGGACCCGGAAGGCGCGGCAGGTTTCCGCGCGCGGGGTGTCGGCGACGACGACCAGCCAGGGGCGGCCGCCGAGCGGCATGAAGGCCCGGCTGCTCAGGGGGTGGCGTTCCAGCAGGTCGATCTGGAGCGGCCGCGGTCGGCCGCGCAGCAGCGACAGCATCGCCTTGCCGTTGGGCCCGGCCGCGACCTCCGCGAGCGCGTGGAAGCGGGTCGTGAAGCCCTGGTCGATCTCCAGGGCCGCTTCGCTGCGCGCTTCGATGACCGTGCCGAAGGCGGCGAAGGCGGCGGGCGTGAGAGGATGGGTTTCGAGCTGGCGGGGCATGGTGCTCTCGGTCTGGAGGGAAGGCGGCCGGCGCAGGGCGCGTCGCGCGGGAGAGCGGCGCGCCAGGAGCGAGGATGGGTCGGGTCGTGGGCGACCCTACAGCATCCTCGCTGCCGGCGCTGCCCGCCATTGCGCGGCCCCACGGGACGGGTTGGCGAGGGCCGCGACGCTCGGCGCGCCGGAACTGCCGGCAACGGGCGCCGTTCATGGCTCGGCGGCTGGCGGCGCAGCTGCCGCGTTCGTCAGGGAAGGTCGGCAATGGCGGCAGTGCAGGGCGAAGTCGAAGGCACCGGCGAGGCCCGCGAGGCGGCGCGGCAGGCAGCGGCCGGGGCGGGCCTGCGCTACGTCACCGATGCGGGGCCGGGCCTGCGGCGGCGGGGCCGGGGCAAGGGCTTCAGCTATCACCGCGAGGATGGCGGCCGGCTCGAGGACGCGCGAACCCTGGCGCGCATCCGCTCGCTGGCGATCCCGCCGGCCTGGAGCGACGTCTGGATCTCGCCCGACCCGCGCGGCCACGTGCAGGCGACGGGCCGCGACGACCGGGGCCGCAAGCAGTATCGCTACCACGCCGACTGGCAGGCGCGGCGCGGCGAGGACAAGTACGACCGCGTGCTGGCCTTCGGCCGCGCCCTGCCGGAGATCCGCCGCCAGACCAAGGCCCACATGGGCGGCACGCCCTGTGGTCGCCGCACCGTCCTGGCGACGGTGGTGCGCCTGCTCGAGACGACGCTGATCCGCGTCGGCAACGCCCGCTACGCGCGGGAGAACCGCAGCTACGGCCTGACCACCCTGCGTCGGCGCCATGTCGAGGTCGAGGGCGGCGCCGTGACCTTCGAGTTCGTCGGCAAGGGCGGACGCAAGCATCTCATCGAGCTCACCGACCGGCGCGCCGCGCGGGTCATCGGCCAGCTTCAGGATCTGCCCGGCCAGGAACTGTTCCAGTACGTCGACCGCGACGGCGCCCGCCACGCCATCGGCTCCGACGAGGTCAACGACTACCTGCGCGAACTGGCCGGAGAGCCCTTCACCGCCAAGGACTTCCGGACCTGGGCGGGCACCGTCCTGGCCGCCTGGGCGCTGAGCGAGTTCGAGGAGATCGACAGCGAGGCGGCCGCAAAGCGCAACATCCGCTGGGCCGTGGAGCGGGTCGCGACCCGTCTCGGCAACACCCCGGCGGTCTGCCGGCGCAGCTACGTCCACCCGGAGATCCTGGGCGCCTACCTCGACGGCAGCCTGGTCGGGAGCCTGCGCGACAGGATCGCCGATCGCCTGCGCCGGGACCTCTCCGGTCTCAGCCCCGAAGAGGTGGCGGTCTTCCTGCTCCTGCAGCGCCGGCTCGAGGCAGCGTCGACCGCCGGCTGATCCTCGCCGAGACCTGCCAAGCCCCATACGGCAACGCGCTTCGTGGTTCGACAGGCTCACCATGAAGCGCGGCCCTGTAGCCGGCCATCCGCCGCGACCGCCGAAAGAGATGGAGCCGCAGCACCGGCGCCCCCGTCGCTTCATGGTGAGCTTGTCGAACCATGCAAGCGCTACGCCTCTGCCGCCAGCGACCTGCTGAGGCCCGAGGTCCGCGCAGATCGCGCTTCGTGGTTCGACAAGTGTGCAGCCGCCAGACATGGTGGACAACAAGCTCACCATGAAGCGCGGCCCTGTAGCGTGCAGAGCCGCAGCACCGGCGCCCCCGTCGCTTCATGGTGAGCTTGTCGAACCATGCAA
>NZ_JBBDQW010000087.1:0-15800 GCF_040905785.1 Tistlia sp. | reverse complement strand
GCATTTGGTGCGGGAGATCGTGCGCGTCGAGCTGGACCTTTCGGCGGTACTGGCGTCCACGTCGACGACGCCGTGATCGGCGCCGACGGACGGCTCGACATCCCGGCGATCCAGCCGATCGCGCGCATGGGCTACTACGACTACACGGTCGTGCGCGAGGTCTTCGAGATGCGCATACCCGAGGCCGCCGCCGAGGCCCTGGCCGGCCTGGAGGGACGGGCGTGAAGCGGGCGCCTAGACCACGCGACCGGGCAGACGGGACCCGGATAGCGATCGGTGCAGCCCGCGGATGCGCCGGCTTCAGATCTCCTCGTCGATGAAGGCGATGGGGCGGAAGTGGCTGCGCGCCTCGAAGGAGGCGCCGAGGGCGCCGATGACGATGCCCAGGCTGGCGACGAATCCGCTCATCACCAGGTAGTGCCCCGCCTCGATCGCATCGCCGGTCGCCGCCGCCCAGCCGGCGATCAGCAGCCGCTCGAAGAACAGCGCCGCGAAGCCGCCGGTGACCGCGAACAGCAGGGCATAGGTGGTCAGGAATCCGCAGAGCACGACGGCGACGGTCGAGGCGTTGCTCAGCACGCGCCGCGGTCAGGCGCCACCCGGCGCTGCGGATCAGCAGCTGCTGGCGGAGGAGAACGAAGGTGCTGGTGCCGACAAGAGCTCCCAGGGACAGCACCGCCACCCGCCAGGGCGGCTGGCGCAGCGCCAGGTCCCAGGCCTCGGCGGTCATGACCAGGATCAGCAGGGTCGAGAGCGCCGCCGCCGTCATGCGGCTGAGATGCAGCGGAAACAGCCAGGGCCGGGCGCGCAGCAGCGCCTGCAGGAACTCGCGGCGGGTCTCCCAGAGCGCCCGCGCCTAGAAGCCGAACCGGCCGCCGGGCGCGGCGGCCCGCTCCTCGAGCCGGGGATCGGCGATTCGCACGAGCGCCTCCTGAAGCTCGGCCCGGTCTGCCGCTGTCAGGCGATCCATCCGGTCGAGATCCTCGGGCGCCTCGATGCGGGCCGCTTAGCTGCGGGAATCGGCCGCCGGCCCCAGACCGTTCAGCCGCCCGAGTAGATGCAGGCAGAGGGCCGTCAGCCGCGCCTCGACCCGCTCGGTGCCGAGGCGGGACGTCGAGGCGACCGCGCTCGCGGCGGCGCGCGACGGCGCACCCAGCGCGACCGCCTGGTAGCGGGCCACGAGGTCGCGGTCGGTCACCACCAGGGTGAAGTCGCCGGCCTCGGCCGCCTCTGCGACCGCCGGATCGCCGATCAGGTCGGCCGGCTCCAGGGACGTGTCGCCCTCGGGCCGAGGCAGCAGGCGAACGGTCAGCCGCCAGTCGAACGCCGGCAGGGCGTCGGCCAGGATTCCGCGCAGCCTCTCCGCGCTCCGGCCGGCCGTCTTCATCAGGCCGCTCTCGGCACCGCCGCAGACCACGAGCACGACCTCGATCGGGCCGACGAAGCCCTCGGCGGGCGCGTCAGTGGTGTTCTGCGTCACGGTCATCCCCCCGACAACCCGCGACCGGCTCCATCCGTTGCCTGCCCCTTCCGCTCCGACAGCGCGAACCGATATGAAGGAGCCTCGGCGGGCGGGCGGCCCGCAGCCGTAACAAGGACAACGGATGGCCCTGCTGCTCCTCCTGCTGACGGCGCTCGGCCTGCTCGCGGTCGGCGTCACGCTGCCGATCGTCACGGTCGAGACGCTGGTGCTGTTCAGCCGGCCATACTCGATCCTCGACGTGACGGTCAGCCTGTTCCAGGGCGGCGAGTGGCTGATCGCCGCCATCGTCGGGATCTTCTCGCTGGTCCTGCCAGCCGCCAAGCTGCTGGTCATGATCGCGCTCTGGGCGCGCCTGCGGCTCGGGCGCGACGTGCCCAGGCGGCTGCTCCAGGGCTTCGAGGCGCTTGCGCGCTGGTCGATGCTCGACGTCCTGGCCGCGGCGCTGATCGTCTTCGCGCTGAAGAGCCGGGCACTCACCGACGCCCGCTTCGAGTCCGGCGTCTATTTCTTCCTCGCTTCGATCGCGACCACCGCTCTCTGCTCCTTCCTGCTGAAGCGGCGTGCGGAGGCCAGCGAGGCCGCCTGACGGGTCAGCCCTCCGCGAGGCGCCGCATCGCCGCCGCGGTCTCCGGATCGGCCGGGAAGAAGGACTCGATCGCCAGCTCCGAGAGCGCGACGTCCATGGCCGTGCCGAAGACCGTCGTCGTGCTGAGGAAGCTGAGGCGGCCGCCGGCGCTGTCCAGCTCCAGGGGCACGGCGATGCCGCCGAGCGCCGCTGCCGCCCCCGGCTGCGCCGGCAGCGCCCCCGCCGGCACCGGGTAGCCCTTCAGCTCCTCGACCAGCGCCATCAGCACCGCGTCCGCAGAGTTGTCGACCTGGGCCTGCAGGCGCGCCAGCAGGTGGCCGCGCCAGTCGCGGAAGTTGCGGATGCGCGCCGCCAGGCCGCGCGGATGCAGACTGAGCCGCAGCACGTTGACCGGCGGCTCCAGCAGGTCCTCGGGCACGCCCGCGAGCAGCGGCGCCAGAGCCCGGTTGGCCGAGACCAGCGTCCAGTGCCGGTCGACCGCCAGCGCCGGGTGCGGCTCCTGGCCGGCCAGCAGCAGCTCGACCGCCCGGCGCGCCGCCGCCAGGCGCGGATGGTCGAGCGCCCGCTCCGGGTAGAGTGGCGCGAAGCCGGCCGCGACCAGCAGGGCATTGCGCTCGCGCAAGGGGAGGTCGAGCGGCTCGGCGAGGCGCAGGACCATTTCCCGGCTCGGCGCCGCCCGGCCCGATTCCAGGAAACTGAGGTGGCGCTGCGAGACCTCGGCCTCGGCGGCCAGCTCGAGCTGGGAGAGGCGGCGGCGGCGGCGCCACTGGCGCAGCAGGGGTCCCACGGAGGCGGCGGTCGGAATCATCGGGCAAGGCTAGCAGGCGCACCTCGGGACAGTCATTACCTGCCAGGTAATCGCGTCCCCGCACCCGGTCTCCGATCCTGGGTTCCGAAGACGCCGCAGCCGGCGGCGCCGGAACCGAAAAGGAGACCGCCATGACCCTTTCCTCGAACACGACCGCCGAATCCGGCCCGCTCTCGCTGCGCGCGCTCCTGCTGGCCGACGCCGTCACCTGCGCCGCGATGGGCGGCCTGCTGGCGCTCGCCGCCGAGCCCCTGGCGCGCCTGAGCGCGATTCCCTCCGCCCTGCTGCTGCCTGCCGGCCTCCTGCTGTTCCCGATCGCCGCCTTCATGGCCCTGGTGGCAACGCGCCGTCGGGTGCTGCGCGCCGGCGCCTGGCTGGTCGTGCTCGGCAACCTCGGCTGGGTCGCCGGCAGCCTCGTCCTGCCGCTCGCCGGCTGGACCGCGCCCAACGGCCTGGGCCTCGCCTTCCTGCTGGTCCAGGCGGCGGCCGTCGCCCTGCTCGCCGCGCTGGAGGCGCTGGCGCTGCGCCATACCCGAACCGTTTGAGCCTTGAGAAGAAGGAGAGAGTCATGACCGCCTATGCCGTCGCCCATCTGCGCGACGTCGAGTTCGGCCCCGACATCGTCGCCTACCTCGAGGGCATCGACGCCACGCTGGCGCCCTTCGCGGGCCGCTTCCTGATCCACGGGGGCGCGCAGATCGTCCTCGAAGGTGACTGGCAGGGCGACCTGATCGTCATCGCCTTCCCCGACCTCGAGCGGGCCCGCGCCTGGTACGACTCGCCGACCTATCGGCGCATCCTCGGCTTGCGCCGCGGACGCGCTGAGGGCGAGGTCCTGCTGGTCGAAGGCGTGCCCAACGGCCACCGGGCGACCGACATCCTGGGATGAGGGGGGAGGCTCGGGCCGCCTCAGAGGGTGAGCCATCCGCCCAGGTGCAGCAGCAGGCCGAGGACGGCGGTGCCGCCGAGCACCGGGAACAGGCCGAGGCGCAGCCGGAAGGTCGCCAGCAGCGCGAGGGCGACCAGCGCGGCGGCCAGGGGATCGAGGCTCGACCAGACCGGCAGCTCGAGGCTGGCCCCGAAGCCCTCGTAGCGGCGCAGTTCGCCGAACAGCAGGTGCAAGGCGAACCAGAGGGCGAGGTTCAGGATCACGCCGACGACGGCGGCGGTGATCGCGGCCAGGGCGGCGGAGATCGGCCGGCTGCCCCGCAGGCGCTCGACGTGCGGCGCGCCGAGGAAGATCCACAGGAAGCAAGGCGTGAAGGTGACCCAGGTCGTCAGCAGGCCGCCGAGAGTGCCGGCGAGCAGCGGCGGCAGGGCGCCGGGGTCTCGGTAGGCGGCGAGGAAGCCGACGAACTGCGTCACCATGATCAGCGGCCCGGGCGTCGTCTCGGCCAGGCCCAGGCCGTCGAGCATCTCGCCCGGCGCCAGCCAGCCATAGGTGCCGACCGCTTCCTGGGCGACATAGGCCAGCACCGCATAGGCGCCGCCGAAGGTGACCACCGCCATCTGCGAGAAGAACAGCGCGATGCGCGTGAAGACCCCGTCGCCGCCGGCGAGCAGGACCAGCAGCAGCACCGGCGCGCCCCAGAGCAGCGCGAAGATCCCCGCGGCCCACAGCGACCGTCCGCCGCCCGGCCGCGTGTGCGCCGGCGTCGTCTCGCCGAGCAGCGTCTCGGCGTCCCGGATCCGCCCGGCTGCGGCGCCGTGGCCGCCGCCGGCCTGGAAGGCCGCCAGCCCGGCGCGCCCGCCGAGGAAGCCGATCAGCCCGGCCAAGCCGACGATCGCCGGGAACGGCAGGTCGAAGACGAAGATGCCGGCGAAGGACAGGGCGGCCAGGGCGACCATGACCTTGTTGGCGAGGGCGCGCCGGCCGATGCGAACCACCGCCTGCAGCACGATCGCGAGCACCGCCGCCTTGAGCCCGAAGAACAGCGCCTCGACCGGCCCGAGGTCGCCGTGCAGGGCGTAGAGCCAGCTCAGTCCCATGATCGCGATCAGGCCCGGCAGCACGAACAGCAGGCCGGCCAGGACGCCGCCGGCCGTGCGGTGCATCAGCCAGCCGATGTAGACCGCCAGCTGCTGGGCTTCCGGGCCGGGCAGCAGCATGCAGAAGTTGAGGGCATGCAGAAAACGCGCCTCGCCGAGCCAGCGCTTCTCCTCGACCAGGATGCGATGCATGACGGCGATCTGGCCGGCCGGGCCGCCGAAGCTGAGCAGGGCGATCCGGCCCCAGACCCTGGCCGCTTCGCCGAGGCCGGGATAGGCGCGCGGTGCGTGGGTGGGCTCGTCCGTCGGAAGGTCGCGGGCGGTCATGCCCGCAGCTCCCGCGCGCCGACCTCTTGCCGGGCCGGCCAGTCGTGGGTCTCGCCGAAGGCGTCGCGGGCCCAGTGGTAGAGGGCATCGTAGAGCGGCAGACCGGCCGCGAGCTGGTCGCAATCCTGCGCATGGAGCCGCGAGAGGCCGAGCGAGACCGCCAGCAGTCCCGCCGCCTCCGGCGCGAGCTCCGGGCGCGCGGTGTCGGCGCCGCGCACGACGGCGGCGAGGCGGAGCAGCGCCGGCGTCTGCAGCTCCAGGCCTTCGAGCAGGACATCGAAGCTGCAGAGCTCGCCCCGGTGGCTCCAGAAGGCACCCTCGAGGTCGAAGGCGGTCGCGGCGAAGCGCTCGGACACGGCGGCGACCTCGCCCGCGGGCACGAACAGGAAGACCGCCCGCCGATCGACGAAACGGCGGATCAGCCAGGGGCAGGCGATCCGGTCGACCTTGGGCCGCTCCCGCGTCACCCAGAGGGTGCGCCCGGCGCCGTCGGGCTGGGGCAGGGCCGCGCAGGGGACGCTCGGCAGGCGGGCCTCGTCCCAGGCCTCCATCCCGCCCTCCAGGACGCGGGCCGGGATGCCCGCCTGGCGCAGCCAGGCGGCGGCGCCGGCACTCAGCTTCAAGCCCTTTTGGCAGATCACGACCACTGAATCCGGGACCGACCCAGAAGCCGAAGCGGGCGTCAGCTCCGGCCAGCCGGCGACCTCCAGCGCGGCGCGGCGCACCGCGCCCGGCACCAGCCGCGGATTGCCGGCGAAATCTTCCTCGGTGCGGACATCGGCCAATAGGGGGCAATCGGGCGTGCCCACGAGATCGAAAAGCGCTTCTGGGGAAATCGTGGTCGAGGCAAGCATGCGGGCATCCTTTCGCCGGAGCGAGGATGCGATCCTTGGGCTGCTGCCTGACGGGGAGATCGCCGGTCCCCGAGCGTCCAGTTAGATACGATCCGGCGCCGCTGTCAATCGCCGCCCACAGGAGCGACCCGTCGGCGCCCTGCCCGGCAAGACAAGGCGCCGGACCCCTCCTGGGAGTCCGGCGCTTGCCCGTCCGCGAGCCGCGAGGCTCAGCCCTGCTGCGGCCCGTAGCCCTCGCCCGGCGCCCCGGGCGCGCTGCCCTGGGGCCGGTTGCGCCGCTCGGCCATGAACTGGTCGAACTCGGCCTTGTCCTTGGCCTGGCGCAGGCGGTCGAGGAAGCTCATGAACTCGTTCTGCTCCTCCTCCAGGCGCCGCATCGTCTCGGCACGGTATTCGTCGAAGGCGGTGTTGCCGCTCGTGTCGGCGTGCCGCCTGCCGCCGCCGCAGGGGCCGTACCAGCGACCGCGCGCCTTGCCCATCTTGCCCATCTTCGCTCCGTTCCAGCACAGCATGCGTCCGCTCCAGATCATGTAGGCCAGGACCGCAAGGCCGACCGGCCAGAAGAGAATGAAGCCCAGGGCCATCAAGCCGATCCAGGCCGGTTTGCCGAGGTCGTCGAGTTTCGCTGCTACGTCCATTCGCCCTGCCTCGCAATGTGAATGTTAATGACATTCACATAGGTGGGCGCGTGCCCGGCGGGCGTCAAGTCGAGCCCGGGCAAAAAAGCGACCGGCCGGCTCAGGCCCGCCCGCCGGCCCCGCCGCCGCCCAGTCCCAGGCCCTGGAGGTAGATCAGCACCGCCGCCTCGAGCAGGTCCTCGGGCGTCATCGGCAGCTTGCGCCGGGCGGCGTCGCCACGGGCGAAGAGCGAGGCGATGCCGTGCGAGAGCGCCCAGACGTGCAGCGCCATCATCAGCGCCGGCGGCCGGGTGGCCGGAGGCAGGGTGCGGCTCAGGACCTCCGAGGCGTCGCGCACGATGGCGAAGGCGCGATCGCCGGCCTCGCGCAGCTCGGGATGGTTCTCGAGCGGCACCCCGGCCTCGAACATGGCGGAGTAGTAGGCCGGCTCGGTGCGGGCGAAGGCGAGGTAGGCCTTCCCGAGGTTGCCGAAGGCGGTGAAGCTGTCCGGGCGGCCGTCGTTCCAGGCGGTCTTGAGGAAGGCCTCGAAGCGCTCGAAGCCCTGGCAGGCGACCCCGGCGAGCAGGGCGTCGCGGTCGCGGAAATGGCGGTAGGGCGCCGCCGGGCTGACCCCGGCCTCGCGCGCCGCCTCGGCGAAGGTGAAGCCGGCCGGCCCCTTGGCGGCGATCAGCCCGAGCGCCGCCTCGACCAGCGCCTCGCGCAGGTTGCCGTGGTGGTAGCTGCGCCGCCCCTTGCCTGAGTCCTTGCCGTGCCTCGACCAGCCCATGTGAAGGGGTCTTACATGAGTCTTCGCGGCGGCGCAGCCGGAATGTCGCGCCGAACGGCCGGTGCCGCGCCGCCTCCGGCGGGAACGATCCACGGCGGCCTCCCGTTGACGAGCCGGCCGCCTGCGGCGGCCCGAGCCACCGGGGAGACCGCGTGAGACGAACCCTTTCCCAGGCGCTGCGCGCCCTGCTGCGCCGCCTGTCGCGGCCGGTGCGCCACGATACCGGGCGGCGCGGCGTGGTCATTCACGCCTACCGCGGCTACGGCTCGCGGCGCGAGGTCTTCCTGATGGGCCGGGTGCTGCGCCAGCCGCGCTTCGAGAGCCTGCGGCGCGGCGCCCACGACCCGAGCCTGGTCGACTTCCTGCGCCGCATCTTCCGGCGCGGCGTCCGCGGCGCCGAGGTCCGCGCCGAGCTGGCTGGGGCCAGCGCCCGCGCGACCACCGACGCCGACGGCTACTTCGAGATCTGCCTCCAGGGCGACCTCGGCGACCTGCCTGGCACCGGCTGGCAGGAGGTCTGCATCCTGCTCGACTCACCGCCCGAGGCCGCGGGCGCCGTCGCCCGCGCCCCGGTCTACCTGCGGCCCGCCGAGAGCCGCTGCGTCGTGATCAGCGACATCGACGATACCGTCGTGCAGACCGGCGTCGCCAACAAGCTGCGGATGTTCTGGAACCTCTTCTTCGAGGACGTCGAAAGCCGCGTCGCCTATCCCGGCGTCGCCGAGTTCTATCGGCAGCTGCGCGACGGCGCCTCGGGCGACCAGGGCAACCCGATGCTCTACGTCTCCCGCGGGCCCTGGGCGATCTACGAGATCCTCGAGCTGTTCTTCCAGCGCCACGGCGTGCCCGAGGGCCCGATCCTGTTCCTGCGCGAATGGGGCATGACCCTGCAGCGGCCGCTACCGCCGCCGGCCAAGGACCACAAGCTGGCGCTGATCCGCGGCATGCTGGCGGTCTACGACGACGCGCCCTTCGTGCTGATCGGCGACAGCGGCCAGCAGGACCCGGAGATCTACGCCCAGATCGTCCGGGAGCATCCCGAGCGGGTCCGCGCCATCTACATCCGCAACGTCGGCCACGGGCGCGACCGCGACTCGGCGATCGCCAGCCTTGCCGAGGAGGTCGCGGCCGCAGGTGCCGAGCTGCTGCTCGCCGACGACACCGTCACCATGGCCCGCCACGCCGTGCGGCACGGCCTGGTCGACGCGGCGGCGCCTGCCCTGGTACGCGGCGAGCGGACCCACGACGAGCAGGTCGCGCAGTGACGCCGGCGCGCGCGCCCCGGCGTCAGGCCAGGATGTCCGGCGGCAGCCGCAGGGTGACCAGGGTGCCTTTCCCAAGCCGACTGGCGATCCCGATCTCGCCGCCGTGCAGCTCGGCGAAGCGCTGCGCGATCGGGAGGCCCAGCCCTGCCCCTTCGGGCATCGCGCCGAGCCTGTTGTGGAGTCGGCCGAAGGGCTGGAAGACGAGGTCGAGCCCGGTCTCGTCGAGGCCGATGCCCCGGTCCTCGACCTCGATCCGCAGGCCGTCGACGGCGAGCAGCGCCGTCACCCGGACGTCCCCGCCGGCGTGCGAGTACTTCACGGCGTTGGACAGGATATTGATCAGCACCTGCTTGATCTTGCGCCGATCGGCGATCAGCCGCAGGGTCTCGGAGGGCCCCTCCGTGCGCAGGCAGATCGAGCGGGCGTCGGCGATCGGCCGCATCATCGCCAGGCACTCCTCGATCAGGGCCGGCAGCGCGAAAGCCTCGCGCTCGAGCTCCATCGCCCCGGCCTCGACCTTGGCGAGGTCGAGCAGGTCCGAGATCAGGGCCAGCAGGTGGTGGCCCGACTGCCGAATGTCGGCGACGTAGCGCCGATGCTGGTCGTTCTCCATGGTGCCGAAGACGCCGATCTCCAGCGCCTCTGCGAGGCCGATGATGGCGTTGAGCGGCGTGCGCAGCTCGTGGCTCATGTTCGCCAGGAAGGACGACTTGGCGACGTTGGCGGCCTCCGCCGCCGCCCGCGCCTGGTCCAGCGCCAGCGTCGTCTCCTTGAGCTCGGTGATGTCGGTCGCGAAGCCGGCGACGGCGCCGCTCGGGGTGCGGATCTTGACGATGCGAAACCATCCGCGCTCGGGGTAGAAGCGGTCGACCGGCTCGCCGCTGGCCTGGCGCTGCGCCTGCAGCCGGTCGGCGACGTGGGCCTCCAGCCGGTCCGGCGGCACCACGGACCTGGCTGAGTGGCGCACGAGGTCCTCGTAGCGAATCCGCCCGCTGCCGGCGCGGCGCTGGACCTCCTCGAAGGCACCGCCGTGGACCCAGCGGTAGAGCGCGTTGCAGGCGATCAGGCGGTCGTTCTCGTCGTAGACCGCGACCGGCCCCGGGAACTCCTGGATCGACTCGCGCAGGATCGCCGCGTCGCGCAGGTCCTGCGCTGCGTCCGGAGCCCTCGCCGCCTTCTTCACCTGGTCCTGCACGTCACCGTCCGCCGTTCGCGCCCGGGGCGAAGGCGCCCCCTTGCCCATCCTCGGGCCGACCCGGTTAAGGACCGGTGTCGGGCCCCGACAGTCGTCGAGACCGGCGCCGACCGCAAGGCGCCTCCCCCGCACCGCCGCGTCCGGCCGCCCCCTCGTAGCACGGCGCGTCCGGCGGTTGGCCCCCGTCGCCGGCCGGCCTAGGCTGGTCACCACACCCGAAGCGAGGACGCGAGGCGAGGACGTGAGCGAAAAGCCGACCCTTCTGCTGGCAGGACCCAACTCGATCCAGCGCGCCGGCTTCCTGGCCGAGACGACCGGGACCGACTGGCGCATCCTGACCTGCGACCCCGCCAAGGAGCCGGAGCGATTCGGCAGCGAGATTTCGCGGGCCGACGTGCTGGTCGGCGGCAGCCGGCTCGAGATACCGGCGGGCGGCCGCCTCAAGCTGTACCAGATCCCCTTCACCGGCTACGACTGGATCACCGCCGACGACCTGCCGCGCGGCGTCGTCTTCTGCAACACCCACGAACACGAGAGCACGATCGCCGAGCACGTCCTGCTGGGCATGCTGGAGTTCCAGCTCGGCCTCCTGCGCGTGACCGACCCGGAGATGCGGGAGAGGTCCTACGACGGCCACACCATCGCCAGCGGGCCGATGCACCGCGAGCTGCGCGGCGCCACCGTCGGCATCGTCGGCTACGGCCACATCGGCCGCGAGGTCGCGCGCCGCTGCAAGGCCTTCGGCATGGGCGTGCTGGCGGTCAGCCGCCGGGTGCGCGAGGAGGGCGGGCTGGTCGACTGGTACGGCACCGTGGCCGAGCTGGACCGGCTCCTGGCCGAGAGCGACTTCGTCATCGTCTGCGCGCCGCTCGACGAGACCACCCGCGGCATGATCGGTGCGCCGCAGTTCGCGCGCATGAAGCCGGAGGCCGTGATCTGCAACGTCGCCCGCGGCGAGGTCGTCGAGGAGGAGGCGCTCTACCGGGCGCTGGCCGAGCGGCGCATCCGCGGCGCAATCCTCGACGTCTGGTACCGCTACCCCTCGAAGGAGGACCCGAACCCCTGGCCCTCGCGCTTTGCCTTCCAGGCCCTCGACAACGTCATCCTGTCGCCGCACAACTCGGCCTGGACCGAGGCCATGAAGACCCGCCGCTGGGCCTTCGTCGCCGCCCAGCTCGACCGCTTCGCCCGCGGCGAGCCGCTGCTGAACGTCTGCTTCGAAGGGCGGGCGTAGGAGCGCGGCTTCTGGTCGCCTTCACGCTCCGACACCGAATGCTGGTTGACCCGCACTGGTGTTCGCGCCATACTGCATTCATATTAATGCCAATTGGCACTGGAGACGCAGGCAGATGGTACCGCTTGCCGAGGCCACCGCAGTCGACGAGAGCTTCGATCAGAAGCGCGGCCGGTTGCAGCCCACCGCCCTGAAGGGCTTTGCACGCGCCGCCGAGGCCTGGGGCCTTCGGAACGAGGAGGCAGCCCGGCTGCTGGATATGCAGCTCAGGACCTGGAACAGGGCGAAGAAGCAGGGGTGGGAAGGTCGGCTCGGCCACGACCAGTTCCTGCGGGCGAGCGCGCTGCTCGGTCTCTTCAAGGGCCTGCACCTCTACTGGACGGGCCCGCTGGCCGATCAGTGGCCGACGCTGCCGAATCAGGGACCACTGTTCCGGGGCCGCCGGCCGGTCGACGCGATGATCGAGGGCGGGCTGCCGGCGATCCTGTCGGCGCGCAACTACGTCGATGCCCTCCGGGGCGGCGCGTGATGACGGGCGGCGCGTGAACCCACCGCCCGTCTCGGCCTTCGTCGGCAAGGGGACCGTCAGGCTGATCCCGGAGACCGCGCACCAGACACCGGTGCTAGATCCGCTCGCCGACGACGACCAGGAGCGCGAGGCACTCGCCGAGGTCGAGGCCGTGACCAGCCGGCGCCTCATGATCGAGCGGGGCGACGTCGCCGAGGTTGACCCTCGTGAGCTCGCCTTCCTGGCGCGCGGCAGACACCTCCGGCGGTGGGGCGATACCCACGTCAACGCCTCCTTCGCCTACAGCCGCGAGGGCGCGGGCAACCGCTTCAACGGTCCCGGCCGCGGCGCCTGGTACTGCGCGCTCGAGGACCTGACCGCGATCGAAGAGGTCGCCTACCACCGGACCCGGGAGCTCGGCTACATCGGCCGCTACGAGGACGAGCGCCTCTATCAGGCGATCCTCGCCGACTTCATCGGCGAGTTCCCGGACCTGCGGCCTGCACAAGGCCGCCCGGCGGCCCTCGACCCGGATCCTGCGGCCGGCTATCCCGCGGGCCAGGCGCTTGCCGAGCAGCTCCAGGCCGAGGGGCACCTCGGGCTTCTCTATCCTTCGGTACGGGCTCCCGGCGGGACCTGCTTCGTCGCCTTCGCGCCGCAGATCGTTCAGAACCTTCGCCCTGGCGCCCGCTGGAAGCTGATCTGGGAGGGTGCGCCTGCCTTCCGGGTCGAGCAGGGATGAGAGTCGTCGCGGTCGCAGCCGTAGGCGCCGGGCCCAATACGTCGGACTGGCTGGTGGGCAGCGGCGGGCGAAGACGGGCACTGGGACGTGTCCGTCTCCGTATCAAACTGGGTCACAGACGATGGGCCGAAGCCCGTGCGGCCCCCTAAGAGCGCAGGAAGACGGAGCCATTACTCAATTGATCGAGCGTGGTTAGCGCTGCCACCGTCCGCCGTTAGCAACCCGGAGCGAAGACGCCCCCTCGGCCATCTTTGGGCCGAGCCGGTTAAAGAGGGATGCCGGCCCGCGACAGTCGTCGAGACCGGCGCCGTCCGCAAGGCGCCTCCCCGGCACCGCCGCGTCCCGGCCGCCCCCTCGTAGCATAGCGCGTCCGGGGGCGGTTAGCGCCCGGCGCCGGCCGGCCTAGGCGGATCGCCGCGGCCCCGCGAAGGCCCCCCTGAAGGCACTCCCTAGAAGCGACCACGAGATGCGCCTCGGCTAGCGCCTATCGCGGCGGCGTGCCGCAAGGCCGAGAGCGGCCAAGCCCATGACGACTAGGCTGAGCGGCGCAGCTTCCGGAACCTCGGTCAGGTCGGCAGTCCTGAAAATCGAGATACCCGACATCCCGGGGGTCGGGATTGCCAGGGTCGAAAAGCTGCCGATGAAGGACACCCCGTCGAAGCCGACACTCCGCAGTTCGCCAGCGGCAAGATAATAGAGAGTGTCGGAAGCGGCGTCATAGCTTATGCCCGACATTCCGGGGGCCGGGACTGCGAGGGTCGAAAAGCTGCCGATGAAAGCCGTCCCATCGAAGCCGACACTCCGCAGTTCGTCAGCGGCAAGGTAATAGAGAATGTCGGAAGCGGCGTCATAGCTGATGCCAGACATTCCGGGGACCGGGACTGCGAGCGTCAAGAAGCTGCCCATGAACGACGTTCCGTCGAAACCCACGCTCCGAAGTTCGCCAGCGGCCAGGTAGTAGAGGATGTCGGAGGCAGCGTCATAGCTGATTCCGGACATCTCCGGGTGCGGAGTGGCCAACGTCGAGAAACTGCCCGTGAACGACGTTCCGTCGAATCCGACGCTACGCAGTTCGCCAGCAGCCAGGTAATAGAGTTTGTCTATGGGGCCCGCTCTCGCCGCTTCCGGTAGCGCGATCAGGAAAAGCGTCAGCGCTACCAGAATGATTTTCTTTGTTTTCTTCACGATCTGCCCTCAGTCTCCAGGCGTTGCAGAGGCAATGCTTTGGTATGCAAAATATATGCCATAGATCGGCAATTGCTTCTAAAATGAAACATTGCACATACTTAGCCCTATCTTCCCACTCTCACGATCTTGCATGGCTTCGACAGGGGGTCCAAGCCTGTAACGAGATCCGACGTGTTGGGCGGTCGCCAGGAATGAAGCGGCATGGCGCCGGGCGTCTTGAAGTTGTCCCGGAACTGGACGCTCCAAACCGCAAAGTGGACCTTGACGAGGAGGTTGCGGTGATGGCCGGGGCAGCCGCGCCCGGGGGCGCACTTGGCGAGCGGAGTGGTGGGCCCGGCAGGACTCGAACCTGCAACCTAACCGTTATGAGCGGTCTGCTCTGACCGTTGAGCTACGGGCCCCCGAGCCGCCGGCATTCTGACCGCTTCGCGCCGGCGATCAAGGCCGCTGCCGCGGCGGCCGGCGGCCGGGCAGGAAAAGGGCCGCGGGGAAGCCTCGGCCCCCTCGGCCCTGTTCCACCGGCAGCGCGCCCGGGCCTCAGGTGTCCAGGAAGGAGCGCAGCTTGCGGCTGCGGCTCGGGTGCTTGAGCTTGCGCAGCGCCTTGGCCTCGATCTGGCGGATGCGCTCGCGGGTCACCGAGAACTGCTGGCCGACCTCCTCGAGCGTGTGGTCGGTGTTCATGCCGATGCCGAAGCGCATGCGCAGCACGCGCTCCTCGCGCGGCGTCAGGGAGGCCAGGACGCGCGTCGTGGTCTCGCGCAGGTTCGACTGGATCGCGGCGTCGAGCGGGATCACCGCGTTCTTGTCCTCGATGAAGTCGCCGAGGTGGCTGTCCTCCTCGTCGCCGATCGGCGTCTCCAGGGAGATCGGCTCCTTGGCGATCTTGAGGACCTTGCGGACCTTCTCGAGCGGCATGACCAGGCGCTCGGCGAGCTCCTCGGGGGTCGGCTCGCGGCCGATCTCGTGGAGCATCTGCCGGCTGGTGCGCACCAGCTTGTTGATCGTCTCGATCATGTGGACGGGGATGCGGATGGTGCGCGCCTGGTCGGCGATCGAGCGGGTGATCGCCTGGCGGATCCACCAGGTGGCGTAGGTCGAGAACTTGTAGCCGCGGCGGTACTCGAACTTGTCGACCGCCTTCATCAGGCCGATGTTGCCCTCCTGGATCAGGTCCAGGAACTGCAGGCCGCGGTTGGTGTACTTCTTGGCGATCGAGATGACGAGGCGCAGGTTCGCCTCGACCATCTCGGTCTTGGCCTTGCTGGCCTCGCGCTCGCCGGACTTGACCGTGGCGACGACGCGGCGGAACTCGCTGACCGGCAGGCCGGTCTCGCCCGAGATGTCGGCGATCTGCTTGCGCAGCTCCTTGACCTCGTCCTTCTCCTTGTCGACGAAGGCGCTCCAGCCCTTGCCGGAGAGGCGCCGCACCTTGGAGATCCAGCGGGGATCGAGCTCGCGGCCGTAGTAGTATTTCAGGAAGTCCTCGCGCGCGACCTTGTGCTTCTCGGCGAGCCGCAGCAGGCGGCCCTCGAGGTTCACCAGGCGCCGGTTGTGACCGTACAGCTGGTCGACCAGCTGCTCGATCCGCGCGTTGTTGAAGTGCACGTCCTCCATGATGTGGACGAGCTTGTCCTTGTACTCGTCGTAGATCTCCTCGATCTCGTCGGAGATCTGCTCGCCGCGCTGCATGTGGCCGATGCGCGCGCGCTGCACCTCGATGAGCGCCGCGTAGGTCGCGCCGATCTGGTCGAAGGTGTCGAGGACGTCGGGCAGCAGCTGCTGCTCCATGGCGGCCAGCGACAGGTTGGCCTCCTCCTCGTCCTCCTCCTCGTCGCCGGCGTCGGCGGGCTTGGCCTCGTCCTCGTCGTCGCTGGCCGCCGGCGCACCGCTCGCCCCGGTCGTGCCGTCGGCGCCGTCCTCGGTCCCGGACGTGCCCTCGGCACCGGCCGCGCCGTTGCCGCCGCCCGCGCCGTTGGGCGCACCGGGGCCGTCGGGACCGCCCGAGTAGGTCGCGTCGAGGTCGATGATGTCGCGCAGCAGGATCTGGCCGTTGATCAGGGCCTCGCGCCAGGCCAGCAGGGCGCGGATCGTCAGCGGGCTCTCGCAGAGGCCGCCGATCATCTTCTCGCGGCCGGCCTCGATGCGCTTGGCGATGGCGATCTCGCCCTCGCGCGACAGCAGCTCGACCGAGCCCATCTCGCGCAGGTACATGCGCAC
>NZ_JBBDQW010000086.1:875-16343 GCF_040905785.1 Tistlia sp. | reverse complement strand
CTGGACCGCCGCCCAGGCATCCCTTCCTACTCAATCACAATGTCAAACAGCAAGGAAGCCCGTGGGCTCCCGAAGCAAACAGCGCGGCCGGGCGGAACCCGGTGTCGCGCTGTGGGACGGGGGTATAAGGGCGGCCGCCGGGGGGTGTCAAGCGCATTCGTGTCGCTTTTCTTGCAGCCGCGAAGGACCCTGCGCCGCCCTTGCACCGCCGGCCCGTTTCGCCCGCCCAGGCCCCTCCTGGCCGTAGCCCCCGGGCGGGCTCCGTCGTCCAAATCGAGCCCCTGCCTCCGGGCCGCGCGCGCGGGACTCGCGGCGCGGCTCCGTTCCATGTTAACCATGAGGAAAGGTTCCCGGTTAACCATGAGGAAAGGTTCTTGCCGTAGACCGGGTCGCGTGCCGCGTCAGCCGTTGACAAGCGCGGACTTCGTTAGCAAGGTGGCGTCAGACAGCTTGAACATCGGTTTGGAAGCGTCTGGCAAACAACGGTGAATCGTCGGTCGGCCTTTGCGGTCGCCGGACGGGTCGCCAGACAGGGGCAGACAGAAGCGATCGGCCGTTGTGCCGGACCGGGCGCTTCTCTCGGATATGAATCACTTGGGGGTCATCATTCAACTGAGACACGATTCCAGGCCGCCATACCGGAAGCGGCTGCGCGCCGGCTTGGCGGCCACGACCTTTGGCCTCGTGGGCGGCCTCCTGCTGCTCGGCCTCGCGCCCCTGTCGGGGGCGCCGCAGCCGGGTCGCTCGCTCGCGGCCTTCGCCTTCCCGGGCGCCGTGGCGGCAAGCGAGGCCCGCGACCTCGAGGCGGACCTGCCGAGCCTGCCGCAGGTCATGCTCGTCAGCGCCTACCACACCGAGCATACCGCCGCGGCGCGCAGCGCCCCGAAGACGCTGCAGCTGACCCTCGAGGTGGCGCGCGGCGACACCCTGATGGGCATGCTGACCAAGGCCGGCGTGACGATGGGCGAGGCCCACGCGGCGATCGAATCGCTGCGCCAGGTGTTCAGCCCCCGCGACCTGAGGCCCGGCTTCGAGATTCGGCTGTCGCTGGAGAGCGAGGCCGAGATCCAGGACGAGGCCAAGGCCACCAATCCCGTCGCCGATGGCATGCGCGAGGCCTTCCGCCTGGTCGGGCTGAGCTTCGCGCCCGAGGTCGACCGCGACGTCGCGGTCGAGCGGCTGACCGACGCCAGCTTCGTCGCGCGCACCACCGAGAAGGCGCTGGAGCCGATCGACGCCGGCGCGATCGGGATAATCGACAGTTCGCTCTACGAGGCCGCGGCCGAGGCCAGCGTCCCGAACGCCGTGCTGATCGAGACGATCAAGGCGCTGTCCTTCGACGTCGACTTCCAGCGCGACATCCAGCCCGGCGACTCCTTCGAGGTGCTCTACGAGAACCTGGTCGACGAGGAGGGCCGCCCGCTCAAGACCGGCGCCCTGGACTACGTCGAGCTGGTCACCGGCGGCCGCAGCATCCAGCTCTACCGCTTCACGCCGGACAGCGGTTTCGCCGACTACTTCGACGCCAAGGGCCGCTCGGTGCGCAAGACCCTGATGCGCACGCCGATCGACGGGGCGCGCATCTCCTCGAGCTTCGGGCTGCGCCGCCATCCGATCCTCGGCTACAGCAAGATGCACAAGGGCACCGACTTCGCGGCGCCGACCGGCACCCCGATCTACGCTGCCGGCAACGGCACGGTCGAGGTCGCCGGCCGCAACGGCGGCTACGGCAACTACGTCCGGATCCGCCACAGCAGCGAGTACAAGACCGCCTACGCGCACATGTCGAAGTTCGCCAAGGGCGTCCACTCCGGCGCCCGCGTGCGCCAGGGCGAGGTCATCGGCTACGTCGGGACTACCGGCCGCTCGACGGGTCCGCACCTGCACTACGAGGTCATGGTCGGCGGCAATCAGGTCGATCCGGCCTCCATCAAGCTGCCGGCCGGCGAAACCCTCGAGGGCAGGGACCTGAAGGCCTTCGCGGAGCTGCGCCAGGACATCGACCGCCGCCGCGCGACCATCGCGCCGCTGCTGCAGGTCGCTTCCGGCCCGCAGAAGGAGCCGCCGGCCAAGCCGTAGCCCGGCCGGTGCCGGCCTTCCTGCCGTCCCGACAGGGGCCCGCCTCGGCGGGCCCTTTCGCTGTCCCGAGGCTCCGGGCCGGTCACCTCCCGGCCAAACCCTTGTAGTCCGGCGCCCGACCCCGGGCGTCGTGAATCCAGCCGTTCAGGGTGATCCGGCCATCGCCGGGATCGCTGCCGGCGAGGCGGATCGGCCGGACCGCGTGCAGGGTCGCGCTGTGGAAGAAGACCACCGAGTTGTCCTCGGGCTCGACCAGGGTGCCGTCGAGGGTCGAGCGGCCGGTGACGGGATTGGTATCGTAGAGCATCAGTTCGCCGCCCCGGAAGCGGCGGGGCTGGCGGGCGAAGTAGGCGACGAAGGAGACGCGGCGCGAATCGGTCTCCTCGGCCGGCGCCTCGGGCCAGCCGGTATCCCGGTGCCGCTCGTAGAAGCCGCCGTCGCCATGGAAAGTCAGCTGCAGCTCGAGGCGGCCGGCCTCGAAGGCCGGCAGGCCGAGCCACGGGCAGACCTCAGGCAGGCAGTCGCGCAGCAGTGGCTCGAACCACTCGAGGATCGGGGCCGGCTCGTAGAGCACGGCGGCGCGGCGGACCTCGGCCATGGCCTTGTACCCGTCGGGCTGCCAGACCGTGGCCTCGGCCATGTCGGCGGCGTGCGCCAGGGCGTAGTCGAAGACCTCGTCGCGGCGCGCCGCCGGCAGCCAGTCGCGCCAGCGCAGGAAGCAGCTCGGCAGGACCAGGCCCGGTGTCCGCGGGGCCGGCGGCTCGCCGGCGAAGAGCGCGCTGCCGGCCCGGGCCAGGGGGTTGGCCGGCCGCAGCGCGAGCAGCCGGCGATAGTGGGCCAGGGCCGCCTCGTAGCCGCCGGAGGCGCGCTCGGCGTCGGCGGCCAGCCGCAGGCCCCGCTCGCTGCCGGGATCGAGCAGCAGGACCCGCTGCAGCAGCGGTAGCGCCTTCGCGGGCAGGCCCTGCGCCAGGAACGCCTGGGCGGCCTCGACCAGCGGCAGGGCCTCCTGGCGCCCGGCCTCGGCGGCCGCCGCCGCCGCCGCCTGCGGCCGGTCCGTGTCGCCCAGCAGCGCGGCCAGCGCGCGCCAGGCGGCGGCATGCGCGGGCTGCCGCTCGAGCAGCTGCCGGTAGAGCCGCTCGGCCGTCTCGAGCGCGCCCTGCTCGAGCGCACCGCCGGCGGCGGTGAAGAGATCGTCCGCCTCGCCCATCGGCGCCCACTCTAGACTGCGAAGGCCGAAACCGCGACGGCGGCGCCGTCATGGCGCCGCCGTGCTGTCTTCCGAGGCCCTCTTCCCAGGCCCGCCTCGTGCCTAGGCCCGTCTCGTCTCCAGGCCTGTCTGGCGGCCCGCCCCTGCCGGGACGTCAGGCTGCCTTGACCAGCTCGCCGTCGATCAGCAGGCCGCCCTCCCCGGCCGTGACCCGAATCCGGTCGCCCTCGCCGATCCGGCCGGCCAGCAGCCGCTCGGCCAGCGGGTTCTGCAGCTCGCGCTGGATCGTCCGCTTGAGCGGCCGGGCGCCGTAGGCCGGATCGTAGCCGGCATCGGCGAGCCAGGCCTTGGCGGCGGCGTCGAGCTCGAGCATGACGCCACGGTCCTCCAGGCGCTTCTGCAGATGCCGGAGCTGAACGTCGACGATCCCGGTCATCTGCTCGCGGGTCAGCCGGTGGAACAACAGCGTCTCGTCGATCCGGTTGAGGAACTCCGGCCGGAAGTGGTTGCGCACCGCCTGCATGACCTGACCGCGGACCAGGTCGCTGTCCTCGCCCTCCGACTGGGTCGAGAGGATCTCGGAGCCGAGGTTTGAGGTCATCACCAGCAGCGTGTTGCGGAAGTCGACAGTGCGCCCCTGCCCGTCGGTCAGCCGTCCGTCGTCGAGCACCTGCAGCAGCACGTTGAAGACGTCGGGGTGGGCCTTCTCGACCTCGTCGAACAGGACGACCTGGTAGGGCCGGCGGCGCACCGCCTCGGTCAGCGCCCCGCCCTCGTCGTAGCCGACGTAGCCCGGCGGCGCGCCGATCATGCGGGCGACCGAGTGCTTCTCCATGTACTCCGACATGTCGAGGCGCAGCAGCGCGCTCTCGTCGTCGAACAGGAAGGCGGCCAGCGCCTTGGTCAGCTCGGTCTTGCCGACGCCGGTCGGGCCCAGGAACAGAAAGGAGCCGATCGGCCGGTTCGGGTCCTGCAGGCCGGCGCGAGCCCGGCGCACGGCCTGGCTGACCGCGCGGATCGCCTCTTCCTGGCCGATCACCCGCTCGTGCAGGGCCTGCTCCATCTGCAGCAGCTTCTCGCGCTCGCCCTCGAGCATCTTGTCGACCGGAATGCCGGTCCAGCGCGAGACCACGCCGGCGATCTGCTCCGGCGCGACCTCCTCGTTCATCAAAGGCGATTCCTCGGCCTGCTCGGCCTCGAGCAGCTTGCGCTCGAGCTCCGGCACGATGCCGTAGCGCAGCTCGGCCGCGCGCTCCAGGTTGCCCTGGCGCTGGGCGATCTCGATCTCGCTGCGGGCGCGGTCGAGCTCCTCCTTGAGCTTCTGGGCGCCGGCCATCTTGTCCTTCTCGGCCTGCCAGCGCAGCGTGAACTCGCGCGAGCGGGCCTCGAGCTCGCCGAGCTCCTCGCCGAGCTTCTCGAGCCGCTCCTTGGAGGCGCGGTCGCTCTCCTTCTTCAGCGCCGCCTCCTCGATCTTCAGCTGCATGATCCGCCGGTCCAGCTCGTCGAGCTCCTCCGGCTTGGAGTCGACCTCCATGCGCAAGCGGCTGGCCGCCTCGTCGACCAGGTCGATCGCCTTGTCGGGCAGGAAGCGGTCGGTGATGTAGCGGTTCGACAGGGTCGCCGCCGCGATCAGGGCGGAGTCTGTGATCCGCACGCCGTGATGCAGCTCGTACTTCTCCTTCAGGCCGCGCAGGATCGAAATGGTGTCCTCGACCGTCGGCTCCGCGACGTAGACGGTCTGGAAGCGCCGCGCCAGGGCGGCGTCCTTCTCGATGTGCTTGCGGTACTCGTCGAGCGTGGTCGCGCCGACGCAGTGCAGCTCGCCGCGCGCCAGGGCCGGCTTCAGCATGTTGGAGGCGTCCATGGCGCCCTCGGCCTTGCCGGCGCCGACCAGGGTGTGCAGCTCGTCGATGAAGACGATGATCTCGCCGGCGGCCGAGGAGATCTCCTGGAGCACCGCCTTCAGGCGCTCCTCGAACTCGCCCCGGAACTTGGCGCCGGCGACCATGGCGCCGAGGTCGAGGGCCAGGAGCTGCTTGTTCTTCAGGGTCTCGGGGACGTCGCCGTTGACGATGCGCTGGGCCAGGCCCTCGACGATCGCCGTCTTGCCGACGCCCGGCTCGCCGATCAGCACCGGATTGTTCTTGGTCCGGCGCGACAGCACCTGGATGGTCCGGCGGATCTCCTCGTCGCGGCCGATTACCGGGTCGAGCTTGCCCTCGCGAGCCCGCTCGGTCAGGTCCTGGGCGTACTTCTTGAGGGCATCGTAGCCCTGCTCGGCGCTCGCCGAATCGGCGGTGCGGCCCTTGCGCAGCTCGTCGATCGCGCGGTTCAGGTTCTGGGCCGTCGCCTGGGCGTCGGCCAGCGCCTTGGCGCTCGGCGTGCCGGCGGCCATGGCCAGAGCCTGGAGCAGCCGCTCGGCGGTGACGAAGGAATCGCCTGCCTTTTCGCTCAGCGTCTCGGCCTGCTCGAAGACCCGCGCCAGCTCGGGCGAGAGGTAGATCTGCCCGGCTCCGCCGCCCTCGACCTTGGGCAGCCGCTCGAGCTCGGCATCGATGCCGGCGAGCGCCAGCTTCGGATCGCCGCCGGCGGCGCGGATCAGGCTGGCGGCCAGCCCCTCGCGGTCGTCGAGCAGGACCTTGGCCAGGTGTTCGGGGGTCAGGCGCTGATGGCCGCGGCGCAGCGCCAGGGTCTGGGCGGACTGCAGGAAACCGCGCGAGCGTTCGCTGTACTTCTCTAGATCCATGGTGTTCTCGCCCTCCTCCGCCGCGCCTCCTCGAGCCAGCGGCGATGATGCTCCGATTGACCGCAGGCCCTGTCTAGCGGCACGCTGCGACCGCCGCCTTGATCCATCTCAGCGGCAAGAAGCATATGGGCCTGTTGCACAAATGCCACAAGCCCGGCGGTGCGCTTTTGCGCCCCGACGGGAGGCACAACTCAGCGCTCGCTCAGGCCCAGGCGCAGGCCGAGAGCGACCAGCAGGCCGCCGCCGGCGAGCCGGAACAGCCGCTGCAGGCCGCCGCTGCGCCGCAGCCGCGCGAGGATCTGGTCCGTCAGCGCGACGGTCGCCAGGTCGGCGGAGGAGAAGGCCAGGTTGACGAGGGTCCCCAGCACCAGGAACTGGGCCCAGACCGGCAGCCCGGCTGCGGGATCGACGAACTGCGGCAGGAAGGCCAGGAAGAACAGCGCGGCCTTTGGGTTGAGCACCTCGACCAGGACGCTCTCCAGGAAGGCGCGACTCGCGGAGCGGCCGGCAACGGCGGGCGGCAGGGCGGCGTCGGATGGCCGGCGCATCATCCGCACGCCCAGCCAGACCAGGTAGCCGGCCCCGGCGAGCTTGACCGTGGCATAGGCCTCGGGGACGTGCAGAAGCACCGCGGAGAGGCCGAGCGCGGCGGCGCCGACGTGGAGGTAGCCGCCGCAGTGGATGCCGAAAGCGGCCATCAGCCCGCCACGCCGGCCGCGAGACAGGGTCTGGGCCGCCGTGTAGAGGATCGCCGGGCCGGGCATGTAGGCGAAGAGAAGCGTCGCCGCGGCGAAGGCGAGCAGGGTTTCGATCGGTGGCATGCCCAAGCTCCCGGCTGTGCAGGAGGGAAGGATAGCGGCTCGACGCCGGCCGGGGGCGGAAAATCCGAGGCGCCGAAGCCGCCGCGCGGGCGCCTCGGTTGACGGCACCGGGCCGGTCGGATTGACTGCAGGATCCTTGGAAGGCCGCCCCATGACCGCCCCCGCCGCGCCCCATGTCATTGCGATCCAGCGCTTTCCGGTGAAGGCGCTCTCGGCCGAAAGCCTCGAGCGGGTCGACCTTGCGACAGACGCCATGCTGCCGGACGACCGGCGTTTCGCCCTCGTCTACGGCGACCCGGGGACGCCGGGCGGCGCGCCGCGCTTCGCAACCCTGCGCGAGGAGCCCCGTCTCGCCGAGCTGGCCGCGTTGTTCGAAGCCGATAGCGGCGAGCTCGTGCTCTCGCGGCGCAGCCGTCCCGTCGCCCGCGGCATCGTCACCGAGCCGATCGGCAAGACCCTGATCGACCAGTTCCTGTTGTCGTTCCTGGGCAGCGCGGGCCGCGGCGCGGCACGCCTCGTCGAAGCGAAGGATCGCGGCCACGGCATCGGCTACGGCGACACCGGGGGCGGCCACGTCAGCCTGCTCAACCTGGCCAGCGTGCGCGACCTCGAGCGGGTCACCCGGGCGCCCGTCGATCCCCGCCGCTTCAGGGCCAATTTCTGGATCGAGGGGTTGCCGCCCTGGGTCGAGCGCGGCTGGGTCGACCGCGAGCTGGCCCTGGGGCCGGTGCGCCTGCGCGGCGTCGAGGCGATCGAGCGCTGCAGCGTGACCAACGTCGAACCCGAGACCGGCCGGGTCGACATGAACCTGCCGCTGACCCTGCGGCGAGCCTTTGGCCACCTCGTCTGCGGGCTCTACTGCCGGGTGCTCACAAACGGCCAGGTCGCCGTCGGCGACGCCCTGCAGGCTCCCGCCTGAGCCCTCCTCACGCCGCCTTCGCCGGGTCCTTCTTGGCCCTGCGCCGACGCAGCAGGTTGACCGCCTCGACGGCCGCCGAGAAGGAGATCGCGAAGTAGAGGTAGCCGCGCGGGATGTGGAAATCCAGGCCGTCGGCGACCAGGGTCACGCCGATCAGCAGCAGGAAGGCCAGCGCCAGCATCTTGACCGTGGGGTGGCGGCTGACGAAGGCGCTGACCGGTTCGGCGGCCCAGAGCATCACGGCCATGGCGATGACCACCGCCGTGATCATGATCGGCAGGTCGCCGCTCATGCCGACTGCGGTCAGGACGGAATCGATCGAGAAGACGGCATCAAGAAGCACGATCTGGACGACCACCGCGAAGAAGGAGGCGCTGCCGCTCCTGGCCTTGTCGGCGCCCTCCTCGTGCGCCTCCATGTAAATGTGGATCTCGCCGGTCGCCTTGAACAGCAGGAAGACGCCACCGGCGATCAGCACGAGGTCGCGCCAGGAGAGCTCCTGGCCGACCAGCTCGAAGAGCGGCGCCGTCAGGCCGATGATCCAGGCGATCGAGAACAGCAGCAGGATGCGCATGACCAGCGCGAGGACCAGGCCGAGGCGGCGGGCTGCGGGCTGACGCGCCTCGGGCAGCTTCTCCGAGATGATCGACAGGAAGATCACGTTGTCGATGCCGAGGACGACCTCGAGCAGCGTCAGGGTCAACAGGCTGACCCAGGCATTGGGATCCGTGAGCAGCTCGATCAAAAGCGGACGCTCCCCTGCGGGGCGGCGCCGACCGGAAGTGCCCCCCCCGTTTCGACAGTGACAACTCGCAAAGCAAGACCCGGGTTTCCTGCCGCCCTTGCGAGAGCAGGAAACCCGGGTCTGCCGCGTCCTGGGCGCTTCTAAGCGATCGACCGCGCTCGCTGCCAGCGCTGCGGGGTCGCCCCGCGCCGCGCGGCGCGGGATTACTCTGTCAGCTTCGCCTTGTCCGCCTCGATCTCGGCCTTGGTCCGGCGGCGGCGGCGCGGCTTTACGGCCCCAGCCTCCGATCCCTCGGCGGTGGGCTCGGCACCTCCGGCGGGGGCCGGCGGCGCCTCGCCGAGCATCTTGCGCAAGCCGGCGTCGGCCTCTTCCTCGTGGCCACCCGCATCTCGGGCACCCGGATCCCGGCGCGGCGAATCCTCCGCCTCGCGCGGTTCCTCGCCGCGGCGGCGGGTCAGGATGCCTTCGCCATTGCGGCGATTGAACCGGTCGCGCAGGCGGCTCTCGCGCGCTTCGCCGTCCTGAACCTCGGGCGAGCGTCCATCCTGGTCGCGCGCCTGCGGCGCGGCCTGGTCGCGCGCCTGCGGCGCGGCCTGGTCGCGCGCCTGCGGCGCGGCGCGGCCCTCGGCAGCCCCGGCGTCGGCCGGCTGGGCGCTCCGCTCCGGCTGGCGGCCGTCGGTACGATTGCCCGGCTGCGCGTCCTGCCGGGAGTCCTCGTCCCGGCGGTCGTCGCGCCGCTCGAACCCGCGCTCGGGGCCACGGCGCTCGCCGCGCTCGTCGTTGCGCTGGTCGCCCCTCTGCTCGTTGCGCTGATCCCCGCGTTGATCGTTGCGCTGGTCGCCCCGCTGTTCCCCGCGCTGACCGTTGCGCTGGTCGTGCCGCTGATCGCCGCGCTGGTCGCGATCGTCGTCGTCGCTCTCGTCGCGGTCGTCCCGCGACTGCTGGCCCTGCTGTTCGCGCGGCCGCGAGTCGGGGTCGGTCGAGTCGTTCATGACCCGGAAGTAGTGCTCGCCGTGCTGCTGGAAGGCCTCCGCCAGCACCCGGTCGCCCGCGACCTGGGCGTCGCGCGCCAGGGCCGAGTACTTTTCGTAGACCTGCTGTGCATTGCCCCGGACGCGGCCCTCGGGCCCGTTCGAGTCGAAGTTCTGAGAACGCGTGGGAACGTTCGGACGCCGCCCGGAGCGGCCACGGCCTCGCCGCGGATTGTTCATGGGTCTCTTCGATCCGTTATTGTTGAACCGGCAGTCTGTTCCTGCCCACTTCGCTCCCGTCGTGCCGAGTTCCCCGACAAGGCGGGGGACCCTCGGCACACGCGTCTCCGCGGCTTTGGACCGGGGCGACGAAGATCTTGGAGGACGGGCTTGCGTCCAAGCACCCCAGGACGCGTGAGCCAAACGGCTCGTGCTTTTTCTAGCCATCCTAAGCTGTCATTCCAACATGCTTTTTACAAGGTCTTTTCTGCGTCTGACGCATGGATGAGCAGGGCCCGCGGCCGCCCCGCCAGGTCCGGCAGCAGGGCCGCCGGCGCGAGCCCCCCGGCGGCCAGCACGGCAGCGGCAGAAGCCGACTGCCCGGCGCCGATTTCGATCGCCGCCCAGCCCCCGGGCCGCAGCAGGCGGGGCAGGTCCATGGCCAGGGTGCGGTAGGCCTCGAGACCGTCGGGCCCACCCTCGAGGGCGCCCCGAGGATCGTGCCGGCCGACCTCCGGCTCGAGCGCGGCGAGCTCGTCGTCCGCCAGGTAGGGCGGGTTGCTGACGATCAGGTCGAAGCGCTGGGTCGGCGCGCGCGGCGCCAGCGCGGCCCCCCAGTCGCCGACCAGGAAGCCGGCGCGCTGACCCAGGCCGAGCGCCTCGCCGTTGCCGCGCGCCACGCGCACCGCCTCCTGCGAACGGTCGAGGCCGAGGCCCCAGGCCGCCGGCAGCTCGGACAGCAGGGCGAGCAGCAGGCAACCCGAGCCGGTACCGAGGTCGAGCACGGCCAGCGGCCGGCGCCGGTCCGGGGTCCGCGCGAGCAGCGCCTCGACCAGCGTCTCGCTGTCCGGCCGCGGGTCCAGCGTCGCCGGCGAGATCGCGAAGCTCAGCGACCAGAACTCGCGGCGCCCGAGGATGCGCGCGACCGGCTCGCGCGCCGCCCGGCGGGCGACGAGGCTGCGGAAGGCGGCTTCGGCCGCGGGGGGCAGCGGGCGCTCCGGCCAAGCGACGACCGCGGCCGGCTCCAGGCCGGCGGCCGCGGCGAGCAGCAGGCGCGCGTCCCGCCGCGCACCCTCGATGCCGGCCGCCGCCAGGCGTGCCGCGCCTTCCGCGAGCGCGCCGCCCAGCGTCGCAGGCGTCAGGTCGGATCTGTCGGCCATCGCGCGAGCGCTCACTGCAGGTGGGCCAGGCGCGCCGACTGGTCCTCCGCGATCAGCGCGTCGACGACCTCGTCGAGCTCCTCGCCCGAGAGGACGCGCTCGAGCTTGTAGAGCGTCAGGTTGATGCGATGGTCGGTGACCCGCCCCTGGGGAAAATTGTAGGTGCGTATCCGCTCAGAGCGGTCGCCGCTGCCGACCTGGAGGCGGCGCGCCGTCGCCTGCTCGTCCGCCTGCTCCTGGCGGGCGTGATCGTAGAGGCGGGCGAGCAGCACCTTCATCGCCTGGGCCTTGTTCTTGTGCTGCGACTTGCCGTCCTGGCACTGCACGACGATGCCGCTCGGCAGGTGAGTGATGCGTACCGCCGAATCGGTCGTGTTGACGTGCTGCCCGCCGGCGCCTTGCGAGCGGTAGGTGTCGATGCGCAGGTCCTTGTCGCCGATCACGACGTCGACCTCCTCGGCCTCCGGCAGGACCGCGACGGTGGCGGCCGAGGTGTGGATGCGGCCGCCGGATTCGGTGACCGGCACGCGCTGCACCCGGTGCACGCCCGACTCGTACTTGAGCTTGCGGAAGACGTCCTGCCCGGAGATCGAGGCGCTGGCCTCCCGGATGCCGCCGAGCTCGGTCTCCTCGTAGTCGAGCGGCTCGAAGCGCCAGCCCGACTTCTCGGCGTAGCGCTGGTACATCCGGTAGAGCTCGGCGGCGAACAGGCCGGCCTCGTCGCCCCCGGTGCCGGCGCGCACCTCCAGGATGGCGTTACGCGAATCGTCCTCGTCGCGCGGCAGGAGGGAGACCAGCACGTCGCGCTCGAGCGCCGGCAGCCGCTCGCGCAGCGCGTAGTACTCCTCCTCCGCGAGCGCCCGCATCTCCGCGTCGCTGGCGGCGTCGTTGCGCAGCTGGTCGAGCTCGGCGAGCTCGCGCTTGGCCTCCTTGTAGGCGCGGATGCCCTCGGCCACCGGCGTCAGCTCGGCGTACTCCTTCATCATGCTGGTGTAAGCCTTGGAGCCCGGTTCCGGATGGCCCGGAATCAGGGCTTCCAGCTCGGCGTGGCGCGACAGCACGCGCTCCAGATTCTGTTCCAGGCTCACGAATCGTCTCCCTTGGCCGGGGCGAGGCGGAACAGCCGCGCCAGGGCCTTCTCGAGTTTCCTCCGCTCGCCGGCGTCGCCGGCGGCGGCAGCCCGCAGCACCTCCGAGGGATCGTGCAGCAGGCGGTTCAGCAGCAGGCGCGTCGCCGCCGCGGCGTCGCCGCCGCGCTCGGCCAGCGCCTCTCGGCGCAGCGCCTCGCCGTGGCGGCGCAGCGCCAGCAGCGCGTCCAGGCCCTCGCGCTCGGCCTGCTCGCGGCGGAACTGCCGCAACTCCTGCTCGAGCAGCCGCCAGGCGGCGCCGGAGGCGCTTTCCCGGTGGCTGCGCCCGGCCTGGGCGAGGCGCTCCAGGTCGTCGAGGTCGTAGAGGAAGACGCCGTCGACCTCCTCGACCCCCGGCTCGACGTCGCGCGGCAGCGCCGCGTCGACCAGGAACAGCGGCTTGCGCCGGCGCCGCTTCAGCACCCGGGCGGCAAGCTCGCGATCGATCGCGTAGCGCCCGCTGCCGCTCGCCGCAACGACGATGTCGGCGGCGACTAGCGCCGCCTCGCGCTCCTCCCAGCTGCGCCGGTGACAGCGCAGCCGGTGGGCCGCGGTCCGCGCCCGCAGCTCCTGCGGATGGCAGACCGCCAGGTCGCCGACGCCGGCGTTGCGCAGCTCGGCGGCCAGGATCTCGCCCATCTCGCCGAGCCCGAGGATCAGCGCGCTGCAGCGGCCGAGGTCGCCGTGCAGGTCTCGGGCGACGCGCAGGGCCGCCGCGGCCAGGGTGACGGGGCGCTCAGCCAGCGGCGTCTGGCCGCGCACCTTGCGAGCCGCCTGCAGGGCCGCCTGCACCGACCTATCGAGCAGCGGCCCGCCGAGCCCGGCCTCGCTCGCCGCGCGATGGCTGTCGCGCAGCTGCACGAGAATCTGCGGCTCGCCGAGGATCTGGCTGTCGAGCGCCGCGGCCACGGCGAAGAGGTGGCGCAGCGCCGCCGGTCCGCTGAGGGCGTAGGACTGGGCCTCGATCGCCTCGACCGGCCAGCCGGCCCAGGCCGCCAGCCGGTCGCGGGCGACGGCCGTCTCGGCCTCGAGGTCGGCGGCGGCGAGCAGCAGCTCGGTGCGGTCGCAGGTCGCCAGCAACAGGGCTTCCCCGAAGCCGGCGGCGCGCAGCTCGGCCAAGCGGGCAGCCAGGTCCGCCTCGGGCAGGAACAGGCTCTCGCGCAGGTCGAAGCAGGCGCTCTTGTAGCTGACGCCGACGATCAGCAGCTCGGCCGGGTCGCGCAGCCCCGCCGCGGGGGATACCGCGGACATCCGGCTACGAGCGGCCGGAGCGGTCGCCGCCGGAATCGAGGACTTGCCGAGCCCGGCCCGCGCCCATGCGTCGGCCCCCTATTGGGCCGCAGCCGGGGCGGCCCCGGCCTCGGCACGCGCCGCGTCGTCCTCGATCTGGGCCGCCCTGCGCTCGATCATCCCGACTAGGTGGTCGACGATGTCCTGGTCCTTGAGCCGGTGGTCGGGCAGGCCGTTCACGTAAACCTGGTGGGTGTCCTTGCCGCCGCCGGTGAAGCCGATGTCGGTCATGGTCGCCTCGCCGGGCCCATTGACGACGCAGCCGATCACCGAGACGGTCATCGGCGTGGTGATGTGCTCGAGGCGCTTCTCGAGCACCTCGACGGTGCGGATCACGTCGAACTGCTGGCGGGCGCAGGACGGGCAGGAGATCACGTTGACGCCGCGGTGGCGCAGGTTGAGCGACTTCAGGAGGTCGAAGCCGACCTTGACCTCCTCCTCGGGCTCGGCCGAGAGCGAGACCCTCACGGTGTCGCCGATCCCGGACCACAGCAGCATGCCCAGGCCGACCGAGGACTTGATGGTGCCGCTGCGCAGTCCGCCGGCCTCGGTGACGCCGATGTGCAGGGGGTAGTCGCAGGCCTCGGCCAGGCCCTGGTAGGCGGCCACCGCCAGGAAGACGTCGGAGGCCTTGCAGGAGATCTTGAACTCCCGGAAGTCCTCGTCCTCCAGATAGCGGGCGTGCTCCAGGGCGCTCTCGACCATCGCCTCGGGGCAGGGCTCGCCGTACTTCTCGAGCAGGTGGCGCTCCAGGGAGCCGGCGTTGACGCCGATGCGCATCGAGCAGTTGTTGTCGCGCGCCGCCTTGACGACCTCGCGCACCCGCTCGCGCGAGCCGATGTTGCCCGGGTTGATGCGCAGGCAGGCGGCGCCCGCCTGGGCGGCCTCGATGCCGCGCTTGTAGTGGAAATGGATGTCCGCGACGATCGGCACGTTGACCTCGGGCACGATCTCCCGCAGGGCGCGGGTCGAGGCCTCGTCGGGGCAGGAGACGCGGACGATGTCGGCGCCCGCGACCTCGAGCCGGCGGATCTGGTCGATGGTGCCGGCCACGTCGGTGGTGCGGGTGTTGGTCATGGACTGCACGGTGATCGGCGCGTCGCCGCCGACCGGTACCTTGCCGACCATGATCTGGCGCGCTTTCCGGCGAATGATGTCGCGATAGGGCCGGACGCTCATGACGTCGTTTCGCTCCCGCTGGCTGGCTGCCGCCGACCGGCCCCGGCATGGCCAGGGACGCCGGCTCTCTGGCCGCAACATGCCCTTTGGCCCGGTCGACTTCAAGGTCGCCCGCCGGAGCGGCCACAACCCTCCGGCCCGCACCGGGGCCCTACTGCGCGCCCTGCAGGAGGCTGCCGGGTTCCAGCTCGATGTCGCGGCGCACCGTCCCGCTCGGGCCGAGCGCCGGCACCGCCTGGCCGTCGACCAGCACCTGCAGGCCGCCCGCGTTGCCGGTCAGCAGCGTCAGGCCCTGCTCGTTGGGAACGTTGTAGCTGTCGCCGGCGCGCAGGACCTGGGTGAAGAGCAGGTCCGAGCTGGCGTTGCGCACCTGCACCCAGCTGTCGGCCGTGGCGCGCAGGACGATCCGCGCGTCGGTGTTGGCGGTGCCGAAGACGCGCGCGGCACGCCCCGGCTCCTCGCCGTTCGCCGCGGTCGGAATCGGCGGCACGGGGATCGCCTCCGCCTGCTCGCGCGCCAGGGTGGTCTGCGGCTCGGGCTCGCGCGCTGCCTGCAGCTCGGGTTCGGCGGTCGGCAGCGGCGCTACGTCCAGCACCGCCTGGCCTGCCGGTGCCTCGGGGACCGACGGCCGCCGGGCAGTGCCCGGCTCGAGACCGTTCGTCGCCTCTGCCGCAGGCGACTCGCGCAGCGGCTCGCCGAGCGGCGAGACTTCACGCGCGCTCTCGCTCGCCGGCAGCCCGGCAGCGTCGAGCGGCGCCTCTCCGCTTGGCGGCACCACCTCCCCGGGTTGCGCCGCCTCGGGCACGGCGGCCGGATCCGGGGACGCCGCTTCGGGCGCGCGCTCCGCCCCGGGCACCGTAGCGGGCTCTGGCGTGGTGGCAGGCTCTGGCGTGGTGGCAGGCTCTGGCGTGGTGGCAGGCTCTGGCGTGGTCGCAGGCTCTGGCGTGGTCGCGAGCCCGGCTGCGCCCGTCGAATCGCCGGCCGGAAGCGCCGGCGCGGGGGTGGG
>NZ_JBBDQW010000086.1:0-865 GCF_040905785.1 Tistlia sp. | reverse complement strand
GCCGGGAAGCATTCTTCGATGCGCTCGAGGCTGCGCTCCTCGAGGCTGTCGGCGGGCGCGGGGGTCGCCGCCGATTCGGCGGCGGGTGGTTCGGCGGCGGGCGCGGGCGCGGAATCGGTGGCGCCCGAGACCGGCGCGCCTGCCGTGGGAGCCCTGCCGCCGACCGGCTCGGAGGGCAGCTCGACGGCCGGAGCCGGCGGCTCGACCTGCTCGGCGACCTGGGTCGGCGGCGCCTCGCGCATGATCAGGCTGTCGAGCTCGTCGCCGTACTCGTTGAAGGCATACCAGCCGCCGTAGGCCAGGCCGACGAGCAGCAGCGAGACCAGGACCAGCGCGGCGCCGGGTATCTTGCCCTCGGGTTTCGGCGTCGGGAAGACCAGTTGGGTCGAACGGGGAACCCCGCTCATCTCCTCCTTGTAGCGCTCGACCATCTCGCGCGAGTCGAGGCTCAGGTAGTCGGCATAGGTGCGCACGAAGCCGACCGCGTAGGTCAGGCCCGGCAGCGCCGCCGAGTCGCCCTCCTCGAGCGCCCGCAGGTGGGCATAGCGGATACGCAGGATCTCGCTGACCTGGCGCAGCTCCAGTCCGAGATCCTCGCGGGCGTTGCGCAACCGCTCGCCGACGGATCGCGAGGATCCGGCGAAGGGCTCTACGTTGTCTGGCGCCTGCCGGTGGTCAGCCTGCACCGTAGCCTTGTATCTCATGTCGGGCCTTCCGGTTCCCGGGCGGCCGTTCGGCAAGCCCCGCCAAAGCCCGGAACCCTGCCGTTCTAGCAAACTCTTCCGCGCCACCGCAAACATCGTCTGCGAGCGCCACGGCAACGGGCTCAGGTTAACGCGGTAGGGCGAAGTGTATGGCGGCGCGG
>NZ_JBBDQW010000085.1:14439-16796 GCF_040905785.1 Tistlia sp. | reverse complement strand
CTGGACCGCCGCCCAGGCATCCCTTCCTACTCAATCACAATGTCAAACAGCAAGGCCACCCGAAGATGGCAAACCCAGATCCGCCGAATCGCTCGGCGTTGCAGGGCCAAGAAGTATATCTGTGATCGACCCGGATAGCAACGCCGTTGGAAGGCTTCGCTTCCGGGTCCCTGCCGCCGCGTCGGGGCCCGAGGGCCGTCCGTGGGGCGACGAAGGCGTATATAGGTGCCGCCCCGCGCCTTGTCAAAGCCCTTTCGTCACCCCTCCGTCACTTTCGGCGACAACCTCACAGGATGCCCAGCTCGCGCAGCTCGGCCGCCAGCGCGGGCGGCAGATCGCCCGCCGCTTCGGCGCCGGTGGGCAGGTCGACGGGCGCGTCCTCGGGCTTCAGGTAGCGCCAGCCCTGAAACGGCCGATGGCCGCGCGGCAGCACCCGCACCAGCCCCGGCTGCAGCAGCAGCCGGGTGAAGCCCCGGCCCTCGGCGTCGACGTCGCTCTCGATGCCGGCGAGCGGCTGGCGCGCCTGGACGGCGCCCTTGATCACCCAGTAGATCGAGCCGCCGGCGAGCAGCTCCTCGCCGCGCCGAGGCTGCATGCGGGTGCCGTGCCACAGCCGGCCGTGGCTGCCGAGGCGCTCGGCCTGCCAGGCGGCCAGGCTGTCGACGGATTCGCTGCCGACGGACAGCTTGATCAGGTGCAGGGTCATCGGCCCGGAGCCTAGCGCGTCCTCGCCCCTATTGCACCGCCGGCCGGTCAGTTTCGCCAAAGCTCAGACTGCCGCAGCCCGGATTGCCGCAGCTCAGGCGGCCCGGGCCGCCAGGGCCTGCGCGACCTTGGAGGCCGGCGGCCGGCCCAGGGCCTCGGAGACGAAGCGGCCGGCCGCCGCCCCCCCGCGACCCGGTCCAGGTCGACGCCGGTCTCGATGCCGAGGCCGTGTAGCAGGTAGAGCACGTCCTCGGTCGCGACGTTGCCGCTGGCGCCCTTGGCGTAGGGACAGCCGCCGAGGCCGGCGACCGCGCTGTCGAGGGTGGCGACGCCCAGCTCCAGGCAGGCGTGGAGGTTGGCGAGAGCCTGGCCGTAGGTGTCGTGGAAGTGCAGCGCCAGGCGCTCTCTCGGCACCACGGCGGCGACCGCCTCGACCATGGCCCGCGCCCGGGCCGGCGTGCCGACGCCGATGGTATCGCCGAGCGAGATCTCGTAGCAGCCGAGCGCCAGCAGCCCGCCCGCGACCTCGGCGACCCGGGCCAGCGGCACCTCGCCCTCGTAGGGGCAGCCGAGCGCGCAGGACAGGTAGCCGCGCACTTTCAGCCCCCCGGCCAGCGCCCGCGCCGCGACCGGCCGAAACCGCTCGAGCGACTCGGCGATCGAGCAGTTGATGTTCTTGCGGCTGAAGCTCTCGGAGGCGGCGCCGAAGACGGCGATCTCCTCGGCCCCCGCCGCCAAGGCCGCCTCCAGGCCGGTCAGGTTCGGCACCAGCACCGGAAAGGCGACGCCGGGCGGCCGCTGGATGCGGCGCAGGACCTCGGCGCTGTCGGCCATCTGCGGCACCCACTTCGGGCTGACGAAGGCCCCAGCCTCGACCGCGGCGAGGCCGGTCGCGGAGAGCCTGTCGATCAGCGCGACCTTGGTCTCCAGCGGGACGATCGCCGTCTCGTTCTGCAGGCCGTCGCGCGGACCGACCTCGACCAGCTTGACCCGGCGCGGCAGCCTCATGACGTCGTCTCCCGCGTCTCGGTCGCGGTCTCGGTTTCGGCCTCGGCCTCGGTCTCGGTTTCGGCTTCCTCCCGATCCGGCAGGTCCGGCTCCGGCGCCACCGCCTGCGCCGGGGCCAGCGGCGCGGGATCGAGGACGTCCCCCTCGGGCTCGTCCTCGGGCTCGGGGCCGCCGGGCTCCTCCGGCACGCCGAGCAGCCACTCGTCGATGGCGGCCTCCTCGGCCTCGCTCAGCACCACGCCGCGCTCGCGGCAGCGGTGGCGCACGTTCTCGCGGAAGGCCTCGGCCAGGGCGTCGACGTCGCCGGCCAGGGCGTCGAGATCGAGCCGTGCCAGGCGGAAGCCGTAAAAGACGAAACCGATGTCGCGTTCGGCCACCGCCAGGCCGGCCTCCGAGAGCAGGCGCCGGGTCATGTGCACGACGTCGGCCTGAGCGCGCGCGCCCTCTTCCAGGGCCGCCGCCATCCCCTCGAACAGCGCGTCGTAGGTCTCCCCGGACAGCGCCGGCGCGCCGGTCGCCTCGCAGACCCGCTCGATCAGCGCGCTCGCCGGCTCGTCGGGCGCCAAACGTCCCGGCTCGGCCCGACCCCCATCTCCTCGACCCGCATCTCCTCGACCCGCATCTCCTCGACCGGCATCTCCTCG
>NZ_JBBDQW010000085.1:0-14339 GCF_040905785.1 Tistlia sp. | reverse complement strand
CATCTCCTCGACCCGCATCTCCTCGACCCGCATCTCCTCGACCGGCATCTCCTCGACGGGCGCCCTCGCTCGCTGCCCCGGTCGCCGTGGCCGGGCGGGTCGGCGGGTCGTGGCGCTCCGGCGCGAAGACGTAGCGGTCGAGGACGGAGACGGCCGGCGCCAGCTTGGCCTCGATCAGGCGGCTGAGCGAGCCGGCACCGAGCCAGTGCTGCTCGCGCAGGCTCTCGCCGAACTTGCGCAGCGCCTGGCCGCCCAACTGCGAGAGCAGCAGGGGCCTGGGCGCCCGCACGACCGTCTCGCGCAGGAAGCCGAGCAGCTCCGCCTCGCTCGGCGGCAGCGCGTCGCTGCGCTCCAGGCCCAGGGCGCCGCCGACGAAGGCCGCGATCGGCACGACGATGTCGGCCGAGGCGCGCAGCGCCGGGGCGACCTGTTCGCTGGCCAGGATCGTGGTGCGCCGGTCGTGCAGGCGCAGGCGCAGCAGCACTGGCGCGAAGTCGGCGTCGCCGGAGAGCAGCAGGAACTCGTCGAATCGGGTCTCGTGAGCCAGCGCCTCGACGATGTCGAGCGCCATCTGGATGTCGGCCGAGTTCTTGCCGCCATAGGTCAGCGAGGGGCAGTCCACGACCTGGAAGCCGGCCTGGACGAAGCCGGCGCGCTGGCGCCAGAAGGCGGCCGGATTGAGGTAGCAGCGACGCAGCAGGACGCGGCGCGGCAGGGCGGCGGCCGTCTCGCCCTCGTCGAGAGCATGGCGGCCGGCCTCGAACCAGCTCAGCCAGGCCAGCGGGTACTGGGAGAAGCTCTCGGCGGCCTGGGCGTCGCGCTCGCGCAGGCTGGAGAAGACGTTGTCGAAATCGACGAAAAGGGCGGCTCTCAGATAATCGCTCGCGGACATCGTGCGGATCGGCTCCAAAAAAAGGGGCGCGCGGTCAGGCACCGCTACCGGTAGAGAATGTGGCGCGCCCCTGCACCCTGCCAAGAGCCGGCACCCGGGCGATGGCTCGGGCACCTAGCTTTCCGCCGCCTCGAAGTCCAGCAGATCGGCGCCCTCCTCGACCGTGTCTCCCTCGGCATAGTGCACTGCCGTGACGGTGCCGTCGGCCGGCGCGACGATGCCGTGCTCCATCTTCATCGCCTCCAGCACCAGCAGCGCCTGGCCGCGGACGACCTCGGCGCCGGCCTCGACCGAGACGCGCACGACCTTGCCGGGCATCGGCGCCACCAGCCGCCCCCCGGTCTCGTTCTCGCCGGCAGCGGCTGCCAGCGGGTCGACCAGGGTCAGGCGCCGAGCCACGCCCTCGACGATCAGCGTCAGCTCGTCGCCGTCCCAGAGGTCGCGCGCACGCACCAGGCGGCCGTCCAGGAAGCCGGCGAGCCGGCCCTGGGAGTCGCGCCGCACCGTGACCTCGAGGCGCCGCTCGCCGACCTCGACCAGGGCGCCCTCCCCCCGGTAGTGGACCGTCGCCACCTGCTCGCTCTCGCCGGACCGGAAGGTCAGGCGGCGCTGGGTCTCGTCGTTGAGCCGCCAGCCCTCGGTGCCGAACCAGGGAGAGAAGCGGTCGGCCGAGGCGGCGGCGAGGCGGCCGGCCTCCTCGCGGCGCCGCAACAGCTCGGCGAGGCAGGCCAGCGCAAGGGTGCCGGCGTCGGGCGCCTCGGCCGGCGCGAGCAACTCATCGGCGTGGCGCGGGATGAAGCCGGTGTCGAGCTCGGCGGCGGCGAAGGCGGGATGCCGCGCGATCGCCGCGAGCAGCGGCAGGTTGGTGGTCAGCCCCGCGACCTCGGTACCGGCCAGGGCCTGGCGCAGCCGGCGCACCGCGGCAGCCCGGTCGGCCCCATGGACGACGAGCTTCGCGATCATGGGATCGTAGAAGGGGGTGATCCTGTCGCCGGTCTCGACGCCGCTGTCGACGCGCAGGCCGGCGACCGCCTTGGGGAAGGCGAGATGGCTGAGTCGTCCGGTCGTCGGCAGGAAGTCCCGGCTCGGGTCCTCGGCGTAGAGCCGCACCTCGATGGCGTGGCCCTGCCGGGCGATCTGCTCCTGGGTCAGCGGCAGCGGCTCGCCGGCCGCGACGCGGAGCTGCCACTCGACCAGGTCGAGGCCCGTGATCGCCTCGGTCACCGGATGCTCGACCTGGAGGCGCGTGTTCATCTCCATGAAGTAGAACGCCTCGCCCTCGGCGATGAACTCGACCGTGCCGGCGCCGACGTAACCGATCGCCTCGGCCGCGGCCAGCGCCGCCTCGGCCATGGCCGCGCGCCGCGCCGCGCCGAGCCCGGGCGCCGGCGCCTCCTCGACGACCTTCTGGTGGCGGCGCTGGATCGAGCAGTCGCGCTCGAAGAGGTGCACCGCCCCGCCCCTACCGTCGCAGAAGACCTGCAGCTCGATGTGGCGCGGCCGGCTCAGGTACTTCTCGAGCAGCATGCGGTCGTCGCCGAAGGCGGCGCGCGCCTCGCGCTGCGCACCCTCGAGCTCCGCGGCGAAATCCGCGGGCCGCTGCACCGGCCGCATGCCCTTGCCGCCGCCGCCGGCCGAGGCCTTGATCAGCACCGGGTAGCCGATCCGCCCGGCCTCCTCGCCGAGCAGGTCCGGGTCCTGGTCGGCGCCGTGATAGCCCGGCACCAGGGGCACGCCGGCGCGCTCCATCAGCGCCTTGGCCTCGCTCTTCGAGCCCATGGCGCGGATCGCCGGGGCCGGCGGCCCGACGAAGACGGTGCCGGCCGCCGCACAGGCCTCGGCGAAGCCGGCGTTCTCCGAAAGGAAGCCGTAGCCGGGATGGATCGCCTCGGCGCCGCTCGCCCGTGCCACCTCCAGGATGCGCTCGGCCAGCAGGTAGCTCTCCGCCGCTGGCGCCGGCCCGATGAGCCAGGATTCGTCGGCCTCGCGGACGTGGCGCGCGCCGGCGTCGGCCTCTGAATGCACGGCGATCGTGCGGATGCCCAGGCGCCGCGCCGTGCGCGCGATGCGGCAGGCGATCTCCCCCCGGTTGGCGATCAGCAGGCTCGAGAACATGGTGCGGCGACGCTGCCCCCTGGACGATCTGGAATCAAGCGGCTTGCCTGCATCGAGCGGCTTGCGGCCTGGACCGGAGCCCGACCGCATCCTAGGCTCTGCCGCCGCAGCCGAACAGCGCCGAGCGAGCGGCCGAGGGAAGGCGAGATGAACGCACGGCTGAAATACCTACGCTACGTCGTCGTCAGCTCCTTCTGGTTCATCCCGGCGGTCCTGCTGCTGGCGGCCTTCGTGCTGGCGGTGCTGAGCGCACTCTTCGACCGGAGCATGCAGGACACCTGGACCAGCGAGCTGAACTGGGTCTTCTGGGTCGGCCCCGAGGGCGCGCGGACGATCCTTCAGGTCATCGCCGGCTCGATGATCGGAGCGACCACCCTGGTCTTCTCCATGACCCTGGTCGCCCTGTCGCTGGCCTCCTCCCAACTCGGGCCTCGGCTGCTCGCGATCTTCCGCGCCGATCGCACGACCCAGGTCGCGCTCGGCGTGTTCGTCGCCACGCTTGCCTACGCGCTGCTGATGCTCCGGCTGGTGCGGACCGAGACCGCTGATGCCGCCGATTTCGTGCCGCTCGCCGCGGTGACGGTGGCGCAGCTGCTGACGCTCTGCAGCCTCGGCCTGCTGATCTACTTCATCCACCACCTGGCCCAGCTGCTGGAGGCCGACACCATCATCTCCCACGTCGGCCGCGATCTCGATGCAAGCGTCGACACCCTGTTCCCCAAGACCGGCGCGCCCGACCGGGGGACGCTGCACCCGGCCAATGAGGAAGCGCGGTCCGAGCGCTTCGTCATGGTCGTCACCGCACGACGAGCGGGCTATGTCGAGACCGTCGACCGTCAGAAGCTGGTGGCGCTCGCCTGCGAGGCCAAGGGCCTCGTCGAGCTCGAGGTGATGCCCGGCGACTTCCTGGTCCCGGGCCAGACGCTCGCACGCTTCTGGCCGCTCGACCGGGCGACCGAGGACCTCAAGCAGGCGATCCGCGACAGCATCGCCGCCGGCCCGAAGCGCACCCAGGCCGAGGATCTCGAGTACGCGGTCAACGCCCTGGTCGAGGTCGCCCTGCGCGCTCTCTCGCCGAGCCTCAACGATCCCTTCACCGCGATCGCCTGCGTCAACCGGATCGGCGCCTCCCTGGCCCTGGCGATCAGCCGTCAGGACCCGCCGGTCTGCCACCGGGACGAGGGTGGGACGCCGCGCCTGCTGCAGCCCGAGCGCGGCTTCGTGGCGCTTCTGGAGGACGGCTACGACAACATCCGCCGCGCCGCGGTGGGGCAACCACCCGTGCTGGTCACCCTGGTGCGCAGGCTCGCCAGCCTCGCCGAGCTGGCGGCGGACCCGGAGCGGCGAGCCGCGATCGAGCGCCAGGGCGAAGCGGTGCGGCGGGCGGTCGAGCGGCACCTCTCCGAGCCGCGCGACCGCCAGCCCGTCGAGCAGGCGCTCGGCCGGCTGGAGGCGAAGCTGCGCCGCTGGGACGAGGGCTGAGCCGCGCCGCCGCTGCGACGTGGCCTCAGCTGTCCTCCGGCAGCCCGTCGGCCTGCCGGAGGAGGTCGCCCGTGGCGCCTCAAGCCTTGGCGGCGGCCTCTGCCTCGGCGTTGGCGGCCTTGCCCCGGACGAAGCTCGCGGCGCGGCGCTTGCCTTCCTGGAACTCGCGCTTGAACTGCTCCGCCTTCGCGGAGGCATCGAAGTTCTCGAGCGACCCGCCGTTCTGGAAATGCCAGGCGAAGACCCGGCCGACCGCCCAGGTGACGGCGCCGGCGACGGCGGGCACGGTGGCCAGGCTGAGCGCCGGGCCGACCAGCGGCACCGCGCGGAACAGCGAGAAGGTCGTGCGCCCGACCACCGTGAATGGCAGCACGGAGCCGACGAGGGTGGCGATCGCCGCCTTCACGGCCTGCTCGGAGAAGGGCAGCGTATAGAGGTCGCAGAGCTTGGCGATCATGCGCAGCTGGATCGTGCCGCTGGTCACCACCTCGAGGAGGGGCAGTGGAATCAGGCCACCGGCTGCGGCGTAGAGCGCATGCCGGTTGATGATCTCGTGGGCTACCTCGGGCACGCCGGCCAGCTCCGCATCCTGCGTCTCGGCATCCTGCGTCTCGGCATCCTGCGCCGTCTTTTCCGCTTCAGCCATGCTCGTCGTCTCCTGTCATGGTGACCGTGACTTGACGGGCCGCCGTCGCTTCGGCCACCCGGTCGTCAATTGCCGTAAGCGCCCCGCGCTCCGCGGGCGAGGCATATCGCGCCCGCGCCGCAGGGGCCCCTCGCGGGCGTGGAGCGCGCCCTCAGGCCTTTGCCGCGGCCGCCTTCTCCGACGTCTTGGCGGAAGTGCCCTTCGCGAATTCTGAAGCGCGACGCTTGCCCTCCTCGAACTCACGCTTGAACTGCTCGCGCTTGTCCGCCGCATTGAAGTCCTCGATCGTGCCGCCGCTGGCGAAATGCCAGGCGAAGACGCGCCCGACCGCCCAGGTCAGGGCCGCAGCGAGCGCCGGCATCGTAGCGAGGCCCAGGAGCGGGCCGACCACCGGCACGGCGCGGAACAGCGAGAAGGTCGCATAGCCGAGCCCGGCGACCGGCAGGGTGGAGCCGACCAGCGAAGCGATGGAGGCCTTGACGGCCTGCTCGGAGAAGACGAGGCCATAGTGGTCGCTGAGCTGGGCGATCATGCGCAGCTGGATGGTGCCGCTGGCGACCACCTCGAGCAACGGGATCGGGATCAGGCCGCCGACCGCCGCATAGGCGACGTGGCGCCGGATGGTCTCGTCGACCTGCGCCGGGAGCGCCGTCTCGTTCGTCGCCGAAGCCTCGGCGTCCTTCGTGTCCTCGACCATGCCCCCCCCTTCCGCCGACCAGCCGGCATGGCCGGTCTCCGCTCACTATCGAGGGTATTCCGCCGCTTCGGAAACTTCAATACAGCCGCATCGACGATCCGCCCACTGCGACCGCACCGGGTCGCCGTAGAGGCAGGCGGGAGCTCAGTCCTCGGTCGATTTCGAGTTTGCGGCGGCCCGCATCACCAGCACCTCATCCGTGGAGCGCAGCAACAACACCGCGAGCAGGACGAGCAGCGGCGAGAACACCACCGAGATCAGGGTGACGCCGATGAAGCCGGCGCGCGTGTTCCGCGCGAGGTAGCCGACGCCGAAGCAGCAGACGATGTAGATGAGCAGCAGCGGGAAATAGACCATCTCGAGAACTCCGTGGGCGTGGCTACGCTATCTGTGGTGCGGGACCGAAGCTCGGGCTGCCGGATTCACTGGTTCGCAGGCTTCAGGCGCTCGGTGCCGGGCGGTGCCACCAGGCCTGGAAACAGGCCGGTGCCGGTGTCGCCGGTCCCCATGATCTGGGAGTCGCCGGCGCTGGGTGCATGGTCCCCCCGGAACTCGTCCAGGGCCCGCTTGTCTTCGGGCAGGAAGTTCTCCCCGTCCGGCGTGCTCTGGCGCAGCACGTCCAGGCCGCTGTCCCTGAAGATGTTCGGCAGCTTGGTCCAGTCCGGCAGGCGCCCGGCGTCACCGCCGATCGGCGGCACCGGCTGCGGCGTCGAGGGCACGGCGGCGATGTCGCTGCCCAGGATCAGCGGCAGCTGGTCCCTGCCGCTGCCGACGACCACGACCTTGGAGTTCGGCGACTGCGCCAGCTGAACGGTTGCCTCGATGCCGCGCCAGGTCAGCAGCGTGTCATTCAGGGATTCCGAGACGACCGAGTAGAAATTGCGGATGCCGATCGCCTGGATGCGGAGGCGCTCGGCCTCCTGCTTCTCTGTCGCGATGCGGAACTGGTAGGAAGCGGCGCGCTGCTCCTGCGCCAGCTTGTCCTCGATCGCCGTCGTGATGTGGTCGGGCAGAGCGATCCGGGTGATCACGACGTCGTCGAAGTTGAACACCTTCGACAGCGGGTGCAGCTCGACCAGCGCCAGGATCTCGGCCTGCAACTTGTCGTGATCGACCGAGTAGAGCTCGTTGGAATTGTAGTTGGTCACCGTCTGGCGGATGATCGAGCGGGTCAGCGGCGCCACGATGCGGTCCCGGTAGTCGGTGCCCAGGGTCGCCAGGATCGTCGGCACCGCCTCGTAGACCGGATGGTAGAGGGCGGAGCCCTCGACCATCACGTTCATGCCCTCGGCGGAGAGCGCGATCACCTTGTACGGAAGCCGCTGGGTGCGGACCTCGAACAGGTAGATGCGGTCCCAGGGAAGCTTGATCGCCAGGCCCTCGGGAATCACCCGGCTGAGCACCGTGCCGCCGCCGAGCAGGCTATAGAGCGCACCGACGTGGCCCGGCGGGATCGCCAGGAAGACGAAGCGCCAGAGCAGCAGCAACAGCAGCGCCAGTACCAGCAGGCTGCCTATCGCGAAGGCGACGATCCTCTCGGTCCTGCTGAACAGCGGGGTCGCCCGCACCGTCATGACTCTGTCCCTCTATGCCTGCCGTCTTCGCCAGCGTCCGATGGCCGGACCGCGGGGCGCGCGCGACCGTCGGCCAGTATCAGCGTCCGGTCGGCGATATGGAAATAGCGATCGTCGTGGCTGACCAGGATCATCGTGCGGCCCTCCGCCTTCCAGCGCGGCACCAGCTCGTCATAGAAGCGCTGGCGGAACTCCGGGTCCTGGTCGGCGGCGAGCTCGTCGAGGACCAGGATCGGCCGTTCCTCGAGCAGCGCGACGGCGAGCGCCAGGCGCTTGCGCTGCCCGGTCGAAAGATCGGTGTTGGTGAAGCGGCCGTCTCGGTAGGCGGTCTTGTGGGCGATGTCGAGCTCGGCGAGCAGCGCATTGACCCGCTCCTCGGGCACGCCCTCCAGGCCGTAGAGCCGGTCGAACAGGTGGAAGTCGCTGAACACCGAGGAGAACAGGCTGCGGTAGGCCCGCACGTTGGTGCTGTCGACCGGCGCGCCGTCCCACAGCAGGGTCCCGCTTTGCGGCTGGTAGAGCCGGGTGAAGGTCTTGAGCAGGGTCGACTTGCCGCTGCCGTTGCCGCCGACCACGAACAGCAGCTCGCCCTTGGACAGCTCCAGCGTGGCCGGTCCCATGGTGAAGCTGCGCTGCCCGTCCCGGTCGAAGTAGCTGTAGAGCAGGTCAAGCCCCGCGATCGTCTGGAAATCGACGGCACCCCGGGCCGCCGCCTCGTCCCGCGCGGCCGCCTGGAGGCTCTTCTCCATGGCGTCGAACTCGTCGATCGCGAAGGAGGCGCGGGTCACCGTCGGCACCGTCTTCAGGATCACCTCGACGATACCGAGCATGTAGACCGCCACGTAGACCGACATGCCGATGACCCTCTGCTCGCCGACGAAGCTCGGCAGCACGAAGGCGATCGTCCCCAGCATCAGGTAGAAGAAGACGTAGGAGACGTTGATGCCCTTGTTGATCTGTTTCGTCGCGTCGATCTGGGCGTCGCGCAGGCTCCCGGATTCCGGCGTCAGGTAGCGGTGCTCGAGGTCGTCGCCGCGCGAGTCGTGCAGCTTGACCTCCTTGAAGCCGTCGAGGAGGTGGCGCAGCAGCGCGTAGAAGCGGTCCTGGACCTGGCTGGCCCAGGCCAGGGCGCCGTGGGTCTGGCGCTGGCTCAGCCGGTAGAAGAAGCTGCTCGAGAGGATCACCACGGCGATCACCGCGAAGACCAGCGGCGAGAGCATCAGCGTGTAGAAGCCGCCCAGGATCAGCGCGCCGAAGGCCCCCACGCCGTGCATCGCCATCATCGCGGCCTCGTTCATGACCGCCGAGTTGCGCGACAGGACGTCGTAGACCGAGCGGCCGCCGTTGCTCTCGAAGCGGCCGTAGTCGGTGCGCCGCACCAGCTCGACCGTGCGCACCCGAATCCGGTCGAGCAGATCCTCGATGACCGCGGTCGAGATGCGCTGTCCGACCGCCTGCCCAACGACCACGGCACTGGCGGCAAAGGCAAAGAGCACCAGGCCCGTGAGGTCCGGCTTGCCGTCGGCGTGCTTCTCGGGATCGAGCACGGTGTTGACGACCATCAGGATGCCGATGGTGCCGAAGGTGCTTCCCGCCACCGAGAGCGCGAGCCTGAGCCGTAGCGGCCCGGCCGCTTCCCAGAGCACCAGCAAGAATTTCACAAGATCACCCCGTCTCCGTGAGCGCGGCCACCGGGCCGCACCCAAGGCCCTGCCCCGGACCTCGCGCGGCGCGCAGCATGGCGCCCGCCTCTCCCGAAGTCACATGAATCCGCCATTCCCGTGCCGCGCGACCCCTGCCCCGCGCGATCCTAGCGCGCGCGGCGGCCGCTGGAAACCGCGTTGGCTGACCGTGGGTCAGCGGAGCCCTCGGGCGCCGGCACGCCGCGCGCGCCGCGCCGCTCACATGCGGAAGAGGCCGAAGCGGGTCGGTTCGATCTGCGCGTTCAGCGCCGCCGAGAGGCCGAGGGCCAGGGTCATGCGGGCGTCGAGCGGGTCGAGGATGCCGTCGTCCCAGAGCCGCGCCGAGGCATAGTAGGGGTGGCCCTGCTCCTCGTACTGGGCCCGGATCGGCGCCTTGAAGGCCTCCTCCTCCTCGGCCGGCCAGGCGCCGCCCTTGGCCTCGATGTTGTCGCGCCGCACGGTCGCCAGCACGTTGGCCGCCTGCTCGCCGCCCATCACCGAGATGCGGGCGTTCGGCCAGCTCCACAGGAAGCGCGGTCCGTAGGCGCGGCCGCACATGCCGTAGTTGCCGGCGCCGAAGGAGCCGCCGACGATCATGGTGAACTTGGGCACCTGCGTGGTCGCGACCGCCGTGACCAGCTTGGCCCCGTCCTTGGCGATGCCGCCGGCCTCGTACTTCCGGCCGACCATGAAGCCCGCGATGTTCTGCAGGAAGACCAGCGGGATGCCGCGCTGGCTGCACAGCTCGATGAAGTGCGCGCCCTTCAGCGCGGATTCGCTGAACAGGATGCCGTTGTTGGCGACGATGCCCACGGGATAGCCCCAGATCCGGGCGAAGCCGCAGACCAGGGAGGCGCCGTAAAGCGCCTTGAACTCGTCGAGCTCGCTGCCGTCGACCAGGCGCGCGATCAGCTCGCGCACGTCGTAGGGCCGGCGCAGGTCGCTCGGCACCACGCCGTAGAGTTCCTGCGGATCGTAGGCCGGCTCGCGCGGGGCCGCGATGTCGAGCTGGTGACGCTTGACGGCGTTCAGGTTGCCGACGATGCGCCGGACGATGCCGAGGGCATGGGCGTCGCTCGTCGCATAGTGGTCGGTGACGCCGGAGGTCCGGCTGTGGACCTCGGCGCCGCCCAGGTCCTCGGCGCTGACGACCTCGCCGGTCGCCGCCTTGACCAGCGGCGGACCGCCCAGGAAGATCGTGCCCTGCCCCTTCACGATGATCGATTCGTCCGACATCGCCGGGACGTAGGCGCCGCCGGCGGTGCAGGAGCCCATCACGGCGGCGATCTGCGGGATGCCCTTGGCGGACATGTTGGCCTGATTGAAGAAGATCCGGCCGAAGTGCTCGCGGTCGGGGAATACCTCGTCCTGGTTCGGCAGGTTCGCGCCGCCCGAATCGACCAGGTAGATGCAGGGCAGCCGGTTCTGCTCGGCGATCTCCTGGGCGCGCAGGTGCTTCTTGACGGTCATGGGATAGTAGGTCCCGCCCTTGACCGTGGCGTCGTTGGCGACGATCAGGCATTCGCGGCCCGCGACCCGGCCGATCCCGGTCACGATCCCGGCGGCCGCGATCGGCTCGCCGTAAAGGCCGTGTGCGGCGAGCTGCGAGAGCTCCAGGAAGGGGCTGCCGGGGTCGAGCAGCGTGCGCACCCGCTCGCGCGGCAGCAGCTTGCCACGCCCCAGGTGCCGCGCGCGGGCCGTCTCGCCGCCGCCGAGCTTGACCGCCTGGACCTGCCCACGCAGATCCTCGACCAAAGCGCGCATCGCCGCGGCATTGGCCTTGAAGTCGTCGCCGCGCGGCGAAATCTTGGACTTGATGACGGTCATGGAGGGTGCCGGTCCCGGGTGGTCGCGCGATCGGGCCAGCATGCCGGCCCGACGGGCGGCCGGCAAGGAGGGCGCTTCCGGGCGCCGGAAGGCGGCGCTATGGTGCGCCGCGAGAGTCCAGGCCAGAGACGACAGGACGGGAGCAGCCTTAAATGAGTGCCGTTGAATCCGCCGATGCAACAGCCGGCAAGTCGCCGGTCAAGTCGGACCGCGCGACCCGCTTCGAGTGGGAGGACCCGCTGCTGCTCGAGGAGCAGCTGAGCGAGGACGAGCGGATGATCCGCGACGCGGCGCGCAGCTATTGCCAGGAGCAGCTGATGCCGCGGGTGGTGCAGGCCAATCGCCACGAGACCTTCGACCGCGAGATCATGACCGAGCTCGGCAGTCTCGGGCTGCTTGGCCCGACCATTCCCGAGGAATACGGCGGCGCCGGCGTCAGCTATGTCTCCTACGGCCTGGTCACGCGCGAGGTCGAGCGGGTCGACAGCGGCTACCGCTCGGCCATGTCGGTGCAGTCCTCGCTGGTCATGCACCCGATCTACGCTTTCGGCAGCGAGGAGCAGCGCCGCAAGTACCTGCCCCGTCTCGCCACCGGCGAGTCGGTGGGCTGCTTCGGCCTGACCGAGCCCGACGCCGGCTCCGACCCCTCCTCGATGCGCACGCTGGCCAAGCCGGTCGAGGGCGGCTACCGCCTGAACGGCAGCAAGATGTGGATCACGAACTCGCCGATCGCCGACGTCTTCGTGGTCTGGGCGAAGTCCGAGAAGCACGACGGCAAGATCCGCGGCTTCCTGCTGGAAAAGGGCATGAAGGGCCTCTCCGCCCCCAAGATCGAGGGCAAGTTCGCGCTGCGCGCCTCGATCACCGGCGAGATCGTCATGGACGACGTCGAGGTGCCGGAGGACAGCCTGCTGCCCAACATCTCCGGGCTGGCCGGTCCCTTCGGCTGCCTGAACCGGGCACGCTACGGCATCTCCTGGGGCGCCATGGGCGCCGCGGAGTTCTGCTGGCACGCCGCGCGACAGTACACGCTGGACCGCCAGATGTTCGGCAAGCCGCTGGCCGCGACCCAGCTGATCCAGAAGAAGCTGGCCGACATGCAGACCGAGATCGCCCTGGCGCTACAGGCGTCGCTGCGCGTCGGCCGCCTGATGGACGAAGGCAAGCTGCTGCCCGAGGCGATCAGCCTGGTGAAGCGCAACGCCTGCGGCAAGGCGCTGGACATCGCGCGCATGGCCCGCGACATGCACGGCGGCAACGGCATCTCCGACGAGTTCCACGTCATCCGCCACGTCATGAACCTGGAGGCGGTCAACACCTACGAGGGGACCCACGACGTCCACGCGCTGATCCTGGGCCGCGCGCAGACAGGGCTCCAGGCTTTCGGCTGACCGCCCGGCGGACGCGCCGCGACCGCCACTTCCCCTGGCGCCGGCACCTGCCCATGGGTGCCCCGCCCGAGCCCTGCTGGAGGACGAGCCATGGACGCCGAGAAACTGCGCGCGACGCAGCAGCCGCTGAAGGCCCGCTACAAGGACAATCCGGAAGCGGCCGTGGTCACCCTGAAGGCATCGGGGGCGATCGACGACTCCTCGATCGTCTGCCGGGTCGACACCGGCCGCGCCCTGGTCGAGGCCGGCCTGCATCCCGCGACCGGCGGCTCGGGCAGCGAGGCCTGCTCGGGCGACATGCTGCTCGAGGCGCTGGTCGCCTGCGCCGGCGTGACCCTGCGCGCCGTCGCGACGGCGCTCGGCATCGAGCTGCGCGACGGCAAGGTGGTGGCCGAGGGCGACCTCGACTTCCGCGGCACCCTGGGCGTCGACAAGCAGGCACCGGTCGGCTTCCGCGAGATCCGCCTGAGCTTCGAGCTCGACACCGACGCCGGACAGGACCAGCTCGACACGCTGCTCAAGCTGACCGAGCGCTACTGCGTCATCTATCAGACGATCCGCAGCGCGCCGCCGCTCAGCGTGACCATGACCCCGGCCAGGAGCGCGGCGGCGGAATAGCGCCTCACGCCGCCAGCAGGCGCCGGCAGAAGCCGCCGAGCTCGGCCTCCGAGTAGGCGCGGCAGTTCGAGGCCAGCATCGCCCGGTTCTCCGGCCTCAGGGTCGCCGCCAGCAGGCCCTCCGGCGTCAGTTGCCCCTCGGCCAGCCCCCCGCCTGCCAGCCGGCGATCGAGGCCGACGCGCTCGACCAGCGCCTGGTAGGCGCCGGCGAGCTGGCCGGGCGTCCACTGCGCCTCCCCCGGCAGGCCGAGCGCCCGGGCCACCGCCCGGTGCGCCTCGGGCGCCGCCTCGGCGTTGTCGGCGAGCGCGACGCCGAGGGCGAGGCCGACGGCGCGGCCGTGATGGACGTGGCCGAGCGCCCCCAGGGCGTGGCCGAGCGCGTGGGCGATGCCGGTGCCGCAGGCGTCGATCGCCTGGCCGGCCAGCCAGGCCGCGAGCTGCATCCCGCCGCGCGCTTCCAGGTCGCCGGGCGCCTCGACCGCCCGCGGCAGCCAGCGCGCGACCAGGGTGACCGCCTGCAGGGCCGGGGACTGGCCGAGCGGGTGGCGGTTGCGGTTGGTCGCCGCCTCGATCGCGTGGACCAGGGCGTCGATGCCGGTCGCGGCGGTCAGGTGGGCGGGCAGGCCGACGGTCAGCTCTGGATCGAGCAGCGCGACCCGCGCCGTCATCGCCTCGCCCCAGGCCCAGACCTTGCTGCCGTCGGCCAGGGTGAAGATCGCCGTACGCGTCGCCTCGGAGCCGGTGCCGGCGGTGGTCGGGATCAGCACGGCCGGCAGCGCCGCCTCGGGAAAGGGCCGGGCGGCCAGCGCATAGTCGGCGGCCGGCCGGCGGTCGCCGGCGATGCAGGCGGCGAGCTTGGCGACGTCGAGGGCCGAGCCGCCGCCGAGCCCGACGACCGCGGCCGCGCCGTGGCCCCGCGCCGCCTGCGCGGCGGCGTCGACCTGGGCCGCCGTCGGATCGCTGGCCAGCGCCTCGAACCGCCCGACCTCGAGTCCGGCCTCGGCGAGCGCCGCCTCGACCCGGTCGGCGAGCGGCCGGACCCCCGGGTCGGCGACCAGAAGCAGCGGCGCGCCCGGCGCCAGCAGGCCGGCGAGACGCGGACCGAGCCGGGCGAGGCTGCCGGCGCCGGAGATCAGCGCGGGGCCGCGCGGCAGGTCGAGGTCGGGAATCATCGTCGGCTCCGGGCTGTCGAGAGGCTCGGCGTCGAGGCCAGCCTGGATTTCTCATACTGGAAGGGGTCGGCATCGTTCCTGGCGGGCTCGATCCGCCAGGAGAAGCCTGAAGAGCGTAGCCGAAGCTACGCTCGAGGGCTTCGACGCCGCGGGCGAGCCCGCCAGGAGCGACCCGAAGGGCGTGGGTGACGACCCCTTCCAGTATGAGAAATCCAGGCTAGGAGCCTGTCCTGCTAATGGTCGA
>NZ_JBBDQW010000084.1:0-17070 GCF_040905785.1 Tistlia sp. | reverse complement strand
CGCCGATCAGCAAGCAGGAGCCATTGACATAGAAAGCCCCATACAAAGCTCGGGGATGAAGCGAGGCAGGGGCGAACGGCGCAGGTCAGCCAGCCGCGCCTCAGGCGCGGGTCGCGACCAGCCCGAAGATCCGGTGGTCGACCGCGAGCGGCTCGTCGGGAAAGCGGGACCGCAGGGCCTCGGCGAAGGCCGCGTCGAAGGCCTCCAGCGTCTCGGCGTCCATCGCCGGGCCGACCGCGGCGCTGGCCCGGATCCGTCCGTGCCAGCCCGCGTGCGAGTAGGCGAGCCGCTCGCTGTAGGCGAAGGCCTCGAAGGCGCCGAAGCCGGCCCCGGCGATGTCGCCGAGCCAGTCGGGGAAGGCGAAGGTGTTGCGGCCGGGCGGCGGCTTGCCGGCGAAGCGCCGGATCACCTCGCCGCTGGTCTCGACGACGTTGCCCGGCAGGCTCTGCCAGTCGAGGCTGCAGACCAGCAGGCGCCCGCCGGGCACCAGCAGGCGCGCCGCCTCGGCCGCCGCCGCCGGCCGGTCGAACCAGTGCCAGCAGGTCGCCGCCGTCACCAGCTCGGCCGATCCGGTCTCCAGGCCGGTCGCCTCGGCCGGCGCCAAGCGGTAGGAAGGACCGCCGCCGGCCGCCTCCGCCGCGGCCAGCATCTGCGCGTCGCAGTCGATGCCGACGACCCGGCAGCCGCGCGCCGCCAGCGCTCGCGCCAGCAGCCCGGTGCCGGTGCCGAGGTCGACGACGCGCTCACCGGAGCGGGCCAGGCCGAGCGCCTCGAGGCGCGCGAAGAAGGAGGGGGGGAAGCCCTGGCGGTGGGCGGCGTAGTCCTCGACGCTGCGCCCGAAGGCGACGACCGGCTCGACGGGCGGCATGGGGGCTCCTGTTCCGGCGGAGAGGGGCGCCAGTCTAGCCTGGCGCCCCGACTTGCCGGCAAGCGCCGCGTCGGCGCGCGACAGGCGCCGCGAATCTTGCTAGGTCGGGACAGGCTTGGCTTGGACACGGGCAAATCGGGGAGACGGGCGTGCCGCCGGACTACAGCGTGGAGCTGCGCCTCGGGGCGGCCGAGGGCCTGAGGGTCGTCGGACTGGACGAGGCGGGGCGCGGTCCGCTGGCCGGTCCGGTCGTCGCCGCCGCGGTCTGCCTGCACCTGGAGCGGCTGCCCTGCGACCTGCGCGACGGCCTCGACGACTCCAAGAAGCTGACCGCCGAGAAGCGCGAGCGCATCGCCGAGCTGCTGCCGCGCTACGCCGAGACCGCCGTCGGCCGCGCCGAGGTCGAGGAGATCGACCGGATCAACATCCTCCAGGCCTCGCTGCTGGCGATGCGCCGCGCCGTCGAGGCGCTCGGCCAGCCGCCGGACGTCGCCCTGGTCGACGGCAACCGGCCGCCGAGGCTGGCCTGCCGCTGCGAGACCCTGGTCGGCGGGGACGCCCGCTCCTTCTCGATCGCCGCCGCCTCGATCCTGGCCAAGGTCGCCCGCGACGCCGAGATGAGGCGCCTCGCGCTGGAGCATCCCGGCTACGCCTGGGAACGCAACAAGGGCTACGGCACGCCGGAGCACTACGACGGCCTGGACCGCCTCGGTCCCTGCCACCATCACCGGCGCTCCTTCGAGCCGATCCGCCTGCTCCTGGTGGCTGCGGGCTGAACGGCTACCAGATGTTGTTTGAAGTTCCAATTAAAGGAATATCCGTAACCATCTGACTCGGATCACGAATCTTGACGCTCCAGCCGGCTTGACTCAGGATGCGCCCGCCGACCCGGGGCCTCGCGTCCCGCGGCCGGCGCTTTTCAGGGGGCAGGGTTCGGGGGCGAGTTGGGCATGGCGGACAGCGGCAAGACGCGCAGCACGACCGGGGGTCGCCCGGCCGCCGGCCTGTCGCCGGGGTCGCGGCGCCGGCTCACCGACGCTTCGCTCGACCGGGTCGTCGAGGGCGACTGCGTCGAGCTGCTGCGCGGCCTGCCGGCCGGCTCGGTCGACCTGGTCTTCGCCGACCCGCCCTACAACCTGCAGCTCGGCGGCGAGCTCCTGCGGCCGAACAACTCGCGCGTCGACGGCGTCGAGGACGCCTGGGACCGCTTCGATGACTTCGCGACCTACGACCGCTTCACCCGCGACTGGCTGGCGGCGGCGCGTGAGGCCCTGAGCGATGACGGCAGCCTCTGGGTCATCGGCAGCTATCACAACATCTTCCGGGTCGGCTCGATCCTCCAGGACCTCGGCTTCTGGATCCTCAACGACGTCATCTGGCGCAAGTCCAACCCCATGCCGAACTTCCGCGGCAAGCGCTTCACCAATGCCCACGAGACGCTGATCTGGGCGGCCAAGTCGAAGGACTCGCGCTACGTCTTCAACTACGACTCGATGAAAGCCCTGAACGACGACCTGCAGATGCGCAGCGACTGGACCCTGCCGCTCTGCACCGGCGGCGAGCGCCTGAAGGACGGCGAGGGGCGCAAGCTCCACGCCACCCAGAAGCCCGAGGCCCTGCTGTGGCGCGTGCTGCTGGCCGCCAGCCACCCGGGCCAGCTGGTCGTCGACCCCTTCTTCGGCAGCGGCACCACGGGCGCCGTCGCCAAGCGCATGGGCCGGCGCTGGCTCGGCTTCGAGCGCGAGGCCGGCTACGCCGCCGCCGCCCGCCAGCGCATCGCCCGGGTCCAGCCGCTCGGGCCCGAGGAGCTGGAGACCATCAAGCCGCGCCGCTCCGAGCCGCGCATCCCCTTCGGCTGGCTGGTCGAGCGCGGCCTGATCGAGCCGGGCACCCTGCTGTTCGACCCGGCCCGCCGCTGGACCGCCAAGGTCCGCGCCGACGGCTCCCTGATCTCGGCCGAGCACAAGGGCTCGATCCACAAGGTCGGCGCCGCCGTTCAGGGCGCGCCGGCCTGCAACGGCTGGACCTTCTGGCACCTCGACGTCGAGGGCCGCGCCGTGCCGCTCGACGTCCTCCGCCAGAAGCTGCGCGCCGAGCTGCACTGAGGCCTCGAGGCTCGCTGGTGCGCCCCTGCCTTCGGGGTCAGCCCAGCCCGTGGCGCAGGACCTTGCGCATGACTGTCGGCAGGGCCTCGCCGGCCAGGGCGTCGACCGGCGCCCAGCGAGCCGTGGCCGGGGCGGCGGCCTCGGGCGGCAGGTCGGCGCGCCAGACCGCCAGCTCCAGGTGGAAGTGGGTGAAGGTGTGGCGCACCAGGCCCGGCAGCGCGTCCCAGACCGCCGCCAGCGGCGCCTGGCCGGCGGCCTCGGCGGCCTCCCAGGCCTCGGCACGCCAGTCGGTCGAGGGCACCTCGGCCTTGCCGCCGAGCTGGCCCTTGTCGGGGCGCCGGCGCAGCACCACCCGGCCGGCGGCGCGCGGCGCGAGGAAGGCGACGCCGCGCCGGGTCGGCCGCTCCGCCTTGGCCGCTCTCGCCGGCAGGCGCTCGGCGATGCCCAGGGCCCGGGCCCGGCAGCCCGCCTCGAGCGGGCAGAGCAGGCACTTCGGCCGGCCGGGCAGGCAGACGGTGGCGCCCAGGTCCATGGCGGCCTGGGCGTAGTCGCCCGGCCGCTCCGCCGGGGTCAGGGTCGCGGCCAGGCGGCGCAGAGTCGGCTTGGCGCCGGGCAGCGGCTCGGCGACCGCGAAGAGCCGCGCCACGACCCGCTCGATGTTGCCGTCGAGCGGCGTCGCCGGACGGTCGAAGGCGATGGCGGCGACCGCCGCCGCGGTGTAGGCGCCGACGCCGGGCAGGGCGAGCAGGGCCGCCTCCTGGTCGGGGAAGGCGCCGCCGTGGCGCTCGACGACGGCCTGCGCGCAGGCGTGGAGGTTGCGGGCCCGGGCGTAGTAGCCGAGCCCGGCCCACTCGGCGAGCACCGCGTCGAGCGGTGCCGCGGCCAGCGCGCCGACGCTCGGCCAGCGCGCCGTGAAGCGCTCGAAGTAGGGGCCGACCGTGGCCACGGTGGTCTGCTGCAGCATGATCTCGGACAGCCAGACCCGGTAGGGGTCGGGGCGCTCGCCGGGCAGCGCCCGCCAGGGCAGGCGGCGGCGGTGGCGGTCGTACCAGGCGAGCAGGCGCCCGGCGGTCCCGGCGAGGTCGGAAGGTGGCCCGCTGTCCATGATTGCCTCTATACTGAGCTGGGCCGAAAGCGGGAACAGCCGTGCGCAGGAAGGACGACGATAACAGGGGACGCGGGCTGCTGGCGCTGGGCGCCATGGTGCCGGGCCTGACCAAGCCCCTGATGGCCAAGCGCAGCCGCGCCGAGGCGACGCTGATCCTGGACTGGCCGCAGATCGCCGGGCCCCTGGTCTCGGCGCGCAGCCGGCCGCAGCGCCTCAGCTTCCCGAATCCCGCCGAGCGGCGCGAGGCGACGCTGACCCTGACCGTCGAGCCGAACTTCGCCCTCGACCTCCAGCACCTGACCGGGCCGCTGATGGAGCGCATCAACGGCCACTTCGGCTACCGCCTGATCGCCTCGGTCAAGCTGCTCCAGGCGCCGCTGCCCCGGCCGCCCGCGAGCGCCCCGCCGCCGCGCCGCGCGCCGCTGCCGGCCGCCGAGGGCCAGCGGGTCAAGGCGCGCACGGCCGGCGTCGAGGATCCCGACCTGCGCGCGGCCCTGGAGCGGCTCGGCGCCGCCGTCTTCGCCGACCGCGCCGAATGACCGGCGCTGACGGCTTCTTGATTGGCGGCCGGCGCCGATGACCGGCATCACCCTGAGGGCCGTGGGGGGCCGTGCCGTCGGGGACTCGGAATGCGCGACGGCGGATGCCATGTCGGACGTTGGACAAGCAGCGTCCCGGCAGCCGGCTTGTGGATATCTCCGGACTTGAGTGCCGCCTCGCCCTTGCTCTAGCATCAACATATAGTAGGTGAACCCATGAAACGCAGGACGATCTTGATGGCGGCCCTGGCCGCTCCCTTGCTTCCGACCGGTCTGGTGCTGGCCCAGGGCGGCACGGCAGGCGATTCGGCCAAGCCCTTCGATCCCACCGTCGTCCACGACCGCGACCGGGTGCTCGGCGCGGCCGATGCGCCGGTGACGATCTTCGAGTACGCCTCCCTGACCTGCAGCCACTGCGCGACCTTCGCGCTGCAGACGCTGCCCGAGGTCGAGCGCGAGTGGATCGAGACCGGCAAGGCGCGGCTGGTCTACCGCCACTACCCGCTCGACCGGCTGGCTCTGGTCGCGGCGGTCTCGGCCGACTGCATGAAGGGCGACAAGGCCTTCTTCGCCTACATCGACATGCTGTTCGCCGAGCAGTCGAGTTGGGCGCGCAGCGACGACCCGCTCGCCGCCCTGGCGCAGCGGGCCGCCCTGGCCGGCCTCGGCCAGGAGGCGTTCGACGCCTGCGTCGCCGACGAGGCGCAGATCGACGCCCTGCTGGCGCGCGTCATCGCCGCGCGCGACACCCTGGCCATCGAATCGACGCCCAGCTTCATCATCAACGAGCGCAAGGTGAGCGGCGCCCTGCCCTACGACGAGTTCGCCGAGATCCTCGAAGAGGCTCATCGCGGCACGTAGGACGGGCGCCGGCTCGGCCGGCGCGTTCTCCGGGAGCGACCGAAGGCTTGGTCCAGTTCCACAAGCTCAGACTGTCCGGCTTCAAGTCCTTCGTCGATCCCACCGAGCTCGTCATCGAGCCCGGCATGACCGGCATCGTCGGGCCGAACGGCTGCGGCAAGTCCAACCTCGTCGAGGCGCTGCGCTGGGTCATGGGCGAGACCTCGGCCAAGCGCATGCGCGGCGCCGGCATGGACGACGTGATCTTCGGCGGCACCGGCGCGCGGCCGGCGCGCAACCTCGCCGAGGTCACGCTGTCGGTCGACAACAGCGACCGCCTCGCGCCGGCGGCCTTCAACGACGACGAGTCCCTGGAGATCGTCCGGCGCATCGAGCGCGAGCGCGGCTCGACCTACCGGATCAACGGCCGCGAGGTGCGCGCGCGCGACGTCCAGCTGCTGTTCGCCGACGCCGCCAGCGGCGCGCAGTCGCCGGCGATCGTCGGCCAGGGCCGGATCGGCGCGGTCATCAACGCCAAGCCGGCCGAGCGGCGCAGCCTGCTGGAGGAGGCCGCCGGCATCGCCGGCCTGCACTCGCGCCGCCATGAGGCCGAGCTGCGCCTGCGCGCGGCCGAGACCAACCTGGAGCGCCTCGACGACGTCATCGGCACCCTGGACAGCCAGCTCCAAGGGCTGCGGCGCCAGGCCCGCCAGGCGACCCGCTACCGCAACATCGCCGACCAGCTGCGGCGCGGCGAGGCGCTGCTGTTCCACCTCGAGGCCGAGGCCGCGCAGGCACGCTGTGAGCAGGCCCGGAGCGACCACCGCCAAGCCGAAGCCAAGGTCGGCGAGCTGACCGAGCTGGCCGCCACCGCCGCCGGCCGGCAGGCCGAGGCGGCCGCGGCCCTGCCGGAGCTGCGCCGCGGCGAGGCGTCGGCGGCGGCGGCCCTGCAGCGCCTGCTCAGCGAGCGCGACAGCCTGGACCGCCAGAAGGCGGAGCTGGAGGCGGCGCAGAAGTCGGCGCGGGAGCGCCTTGCCCAGCTCGACGCCGACCTCGCGCGCAGCCGATCTCTGGCAGAGGACGCCGTCCAGGCCGAGGCGCGCCTGGCCGAGGAGCGCCAGGGGCTGGAGCGGGCGGCGGCCGGCGAGGGCGAGGCCCATGCCGAGCGCAGGGCGGCGCGCGACGCCGAGGCCGCCGAGGTCGCGCGCCTGGAAGGCGAGCATGCCGCCGCCGCCAAGGCGATCGCCGAGGGCGAGGCCCAGGGCCGCGCCGTCGAGCGCCGGGCCCAGGAGCTGGGCCAGCGCCTCGCGCGCCTGAACGAGCAGCGCGAGCGGGTCGGGCGCGAGCGCGCCGAGGCCGAGGCCAACTCCGCCTTCGCAGCCGAGGCCGAGGCCGCCGAGCGGCAGGTCGCCGAGGGCGAGCGGGCCCTGGAGGCGGCGCGCCGCGAGCTCGAGCTGGCCGAGGCCGCGACCCAGGAGGCGCGCCAGGCCGAGGCGGCGGCGCGCGAGGAGCTGCAGCAGCGCGAGACGGCGCTGGGCCGCGTCGATGCCGAGATCGAGGCGCTGTCGAAGCTGCTCGAGGGCGCGAGCGACGACCTCTGGCCGCCACTGCTCGATGCCGTGACCGTCGCCCCGGGCTACGAGGCCGCGCTCGGCGCCGCGCTCGGCGAGGACCTGGAGGTGCCGGCCGACGAGGCGGCGCCGGTGCACTGGCAGCGCCTGCCGCCCTTCGCCGACGCGCCGCCGCTGCCCGCGGGCTGCGCGCCGCTGTCCTCGGTCGTCGAGGCGCCGCCGGTGCTGGCCCGCGCGCTGTCCCAGATCGGCCTCGTCGAGAGCGAGGCCGCCGGCGCGCGCCTGCAGTCGGCGCTCGGGCCCGGCCAGCGCCTGGTGACGCGCGGCGGCGCGCTGTGGCGCTGGGACGGCTACGTCGCCTCGGCGGGCGCCCCGACCGCCGCCGCCCAGCGCCTGGAGCAGCGCAACCGGCTCGCCGAGCTGCGCGGCCAGCGCGAGCAGGCGGCGGCGCCGGCCGAGGCGGCGCGCGCCGCCGAGGCCGAGGCCGCGGGCGAAAGCGAGACCCGGGCCGCCGCCGAGCGCGCGACCCGGGAGCGCCAGCGCTCGGCCTTCGCGGCGCTCGACCGGGCGCGCGCCGAGGGCGGCCGCCTCGCCGCCCGCCAGGCGGCGGCGGAGCAGCGCCTCGCCGCGCTGGTCGAGCTGGCGCCGCGCCTGGACGGCGAGGTCGCCGAGGCGAGCGCGGCGCTGCAGGCGGCCGAGGCCGACCGCGCTGCCCTGCCGGACCTCGCCGAGAGCCAGCGCCGGGTCCAGGAGCTGCGCGCCGCCCTCGCCGAGCGCCGCGCCGCCCTGACCACGGCGGAAGCCGACCTGCAGCGCCTCGCCCGCGAGTCGGAGGCGCGCCAGGAGCGCCTGCTGGCGATCGGCCGCGAGGCGGCGAGCTGGCGCCGGCGCATCGAGGAGGCCGAGCGCCATCAGGCCGAGCTCTCCGAGCGCCGGCAGCGCCTGGAGGCCGAGCTCGCCGCCCTGGCCGAGCGGCCGGAGGAGATCGACGGGCGGCGCGCCGCGCTGGTCGAGCAGATCGAGCGCGCCGAGGCCGCGCGCAAGCAGGCCGCCGACGCCCTGGCGGTCGGCGAGTCGGCCCAGGGCGAGACCGACCGCGTGCTGCGCGCGGGCGAGCAGGCGCTCGCCCAGGCGCGCGAGGTCATGGTGCGCGCCGAGGGCGGCGTCGAGCAGGCCGGGCAGGCGCTGGAGAGCCTGGCCAGCCGCGTCGCCGAGCGGCTGGAGTGCCGGCTCGAGGGCCTGCTCGCCCTGGCCGAGCTGCTGCCCGACCAGGACCTGCCGGCCCGCGCGGAGGTCGAGGGCCGGGTCCAGCGCCTGGTCCGCGAGCGCGAGGCGATCGGGCCGGTCAACCTGCGCGCCGAGACCGAGGCCCGGGAGATCGGCGAGCGCATCGACGGCCTGACCGCCGAGCGCGAGGACCTGACCGCGGCGATCAGTCGGCTGCGCCAGGCCATCGCCAGCCTGAACCGCGAGGGCCGCGAGCGTCTGCTCGCCGCCTTCGAGCTGGTCAACCAGCACTTCGCGGTGCTGTTCGAGCGACTGTTCGGCGGCGGCCGGGCGCACCTGGCCCTGACCGAGAGCGAGGATCCGCTCGACGCCGGCCTGGAGATCATGGCCTCGCCGCCGGGCAAGAAGCTGCAGGTGCTCTCGCTGCTGTCCGGCGGCGAGCAGACCCTGACGGCGATCGCCCTGCTGTTCGCGGTGTTCCTGACCAATCCGGCGCCGGTCTGCGTGCTCGATGAGGTCGACGCGCCGCTCGACGACGCCAACGTCGACCGCTTCTGCAGCCTGGTCGAGGAGCTGGCGCACTCGCTCTCGACGCGCTTCCTGGTGATCACCCACCACCGCCTGACCATGGCGCGCATGGACCGGCTGTTCGGCGTGACCATGGCCGAGCGCGGCATCAGCCAGCTGGTCTCGGTCGACCTGGAGCGGGCGGCGGCCTTGCGCGAAAGCGCGTGAGCGCCTCCGCAAAGCCTGCAGAAGTCGCCGAAACGGAAAGTGAATCAATGACTTGCCTGTCCTTCGCGGGCGCGGCATCCGGGCTTGACGCCCCCGGTGCCCCTCCGTATGGTGCGCGCGCTTTCCGGCGTACCCGCGGCTGCGGCCAGGGGCGTGTCGGCGGGTGTTCGCGTCGCAGGGGCCGGTCGCGCCGGCCCAGGGAGGTGCGTGCATGACCGACGGCGAGGGGCCGCGCCCGGGCAAGCCGGGCGGCGGCGGGCTGGAGGCGAGGATTTCCGCGGCGCAGAGGCGTCGCGACAAGGGCCGCGGCAAGGCCCGCTCGTCGATCAGCGGCGGTGCCGGTGGCATGGCGATCGGGCTGCGCATCGCGACCGAGATGGTCGCGGCCATCGCGATCTGCGTCGGCATCGGGCTGGCGCTCGATTCCTGGCTGGGGACCAAACCCTGGCTGATGCTGCTGTTCATCGTGCTCGGCGTGGTGACGGCGTTCTATAACGTCATGCGCACCGCCAAGGAGCTGGAGCGCCGACGCAAGGCAGAAACAGCGCAGGCCGACAGCTCGGCCGGTGGCGAGAGACGAGGGTGAGGGAAGACGTGGCCGAGGTGACTGGAGCGCCCGAGAAGAGCTTTCCGATCGATCCGCTGCACCAGTTCGAGATCTACTCGATCGTGCCGATCCGGATCGGCAACTTGGATCTGTCGTTCACCAACTCGGCGCTGTGGATGCTGATCACCATCGCCGCGGTGACCGCCTTCTTCGTGTTCTCGACCGGCGGCCGCGCCCTGGTCCCGGGCCGCATGCAGAGCGTCGCCGAGCTGTTCTACGAGACCATCGCCAACATGGTGCGCGACAACGTCGGCACCGAGGGACGGCAGTACTTCCCCTTCATCTTCACGCTGTTCCTCTTCGTGCTGTTCGGCAACGTGCTCGGCCTGATCCCCTCCAGCTTCACCTTCACCAGCCACATCGTCGTGACCTTCTTCATGGCGATCGTGATCTTCCTGGGGGTGACGGTGATCGGCTTCGTGCGCCACGGCGCCGGCTACCTGCGCCTGTTCTTCCCGCATGGTGCGCCGCTCTGGACCGCCGTGATCCTGGTGCCGATCGAGCTGATCTCCTACCTGTCGCGGCCGATCAGCCTGTCGATGCGCCTCTTCGCGAACATGATGGCCGGGCACATCCTGCTCAAGGTCTTCACCGGCTTCGTGCTGATGATGGGCATCGCCGGCGTGGTCCCCTTCGCGGCCCTGCTGGGCATCACCGCGCTGGAGCTGCTGGTCGCGGTGCTGCAGGCCTACATCTTCACCATTCTCACCTGCGTCTACCTCCACGACGCGATCCACATGCACTGAGCCGCCGGCGCGGGGGCGCTTTCCCGCGACCGAGGGATCGGGCTGTTCCTTCCCTTCAAACGACGACTGACGAGGAGCCGGAAAACATGGAACTGGAAGCCGCCAAGATGATCGGCGCGGGTCTGGCGACCCTGGGCATGATCGGTGCCGGCCTGGGCGTGGGCCAGGTCTGGGGCAACTACTTCACCGCGATCGCGCGCAATCCCGCCGCCAAGGACGAGATCGGCGCGAACATCTGGATCGGCTTCGCCGTGACCGAGGCCATCGCGATCTTCTCGCTGGTCGTCGCGCTGCTGGTCCTGTTCGGCTGAGCCGCCGGGCGCGCGGGCCGGCCGTCGTGGCCGGCCCGTTCCTGATGTACTGCGCCCGTTCCTGATTTCCTGCGAAGGAGTGGCCAACGCCATGCGGCGCATCCACAGCCTGTTCCGCACGACCCTGCCGAATGCCGCCGCCGCGGCGACGGCGACCTGGGCCCTGCTGCTCGCGGGCCCGGTCCTGGCCCAGCAGACGCCGGCCCCGGAGACGGCGGACGAGGCCGTCGGCGAGACGGCAGGGGAGCCGGCGGGCGAGGCAGCGGGCGAGACGGCGGGCGAGACGGCGGGCGAGACCTTGGGGCAGGTCCCCGGGGACGCCGCGGTCGGCCATGAGGGCGGCCTGCCCCAGCTGACCCAGACCGACACCTTCGCCAGCCAGATCTTCTGGACCGTCGTCACCTTCTGCCTGCTCTACTTCGTGATCGCGCGGGTCATCCTGCCGCGCCTCGCGGGGACCATGGAAGAGCGCCAGGACAAGCTCGACGACGACCTCAGCCGTGCCGAGAAGCTGAAGGCCGAGGCCGACCAGGTGATGGCCGACTACGACCGCGGTCTGCTGGAGGCGCGCACCCAGGCGGCCGCCCTGCTCGCCGAGGCGCAGGAGACCTGGCGGGCCGAGGCGGCCGAGCGCAACGCCGCCGAGGACGCCAAGCTGGCCGAGAAGGTCAAGGCCGACGAGGCGCGCATCGGCAAGGCGCGCGCCGAGGCCGAGGGCAACCTGAAGAGCGTCGCCGCCAGCGTGGCGACGGCACTCACCGACAAGCTGATCGGCGTGACGCCGCCCGAGGCCCAGGTCTCGAAGGCGGTCGACGCGACCGTGCAGAGGTAGCAGGCGATGCTGGGCAGCGAATACACGTGGCTGACGCTTTCCCTTCTGGCCATTCTCGGACTCATCGTCTGGAAGGGCACGAAACCGATCCTGGCGTCGCTCGACGCTCGCGGCGAGCGCATCCGGCGCGAGCTGGAAGAGGCGCAGGCGCTGCGCGAGGAGGCCCAGAAGCTGCTGGCCGACTCTAAGCGCCGCCAGCGCGATGCGATCGAGGAGGCCAAGCAGATCCTCGAGCACGCGCGCCACGAGTCGGAGCGCATGCGCGTCGCCGCCCAGCAGGAGCTGGAGGAATCGATCGAGCGCCGCCGGACGATGGCCGAGGAGAAGATCCGCCAGGCCGAGACCGACGCGCTCAACCAGGTACGCAACCGCGCGGTCGATGCCGCGGTCGCCGCCGCTGCGCGCCTGATCGCCGAGAACCTCGACGAGGCGCGGATCAGCGAGGTCAACGCCCGCTCGATCCAGGACGTCGCCGCCAAGCTCAACTGAGAACGGCCCCGGCGGATGGCTCTCACGGCCGCCGCCACGGGATTCAGCGGCGGCTCGCCCTGAGGGGCCCGGGCCGCGCGTTCGCGCGAGGAGCCCGCCTCGGCCTCGGTCTCCTCGCGCCGGTCTCTCGGCGCCGGCTGGTTTTCCGCCCGGCTCAGCGCCGGTCGCGGAAGAAGGCCTGCAGCAGCGCCGCGCAGTCGCGCTCCAGGATGCCGCCGACGACCTCCGGCCGGTGGTGGCAGGTCGCCTGCTCGAAGATCCTGGCGCCGTGCTCGACGCCGCCGCCCTTGGGGTCGTAGGCGCCGAAGGTCAGGCGCTCGAGGCGCGCGAAGGCGATCGCCTGGGCGCACATCGCGCAGGGCTCGAGGGTGACGTAGAGCCGGCAGCCGACGAGCCGGGGCGAGCCCAGCCGCCGCGCGGCCGCGCGGATCGCCAGCAGCTCGGCGTGGGCGGTCGGGTCGCGGTCGGCCTCGACCCGGTTGTGCGCCCGGGCCAGCTCGCGCCCGGCGGCGTCGAGCAGGAGGGCGCCGACCGGCACCTCTCCCGCCGCCGCGCCGAGGCGCGCGCAGCCCAAGGCAACCGTCATCGGCGCCGCGCGTTGCGAGTCGGGGCTGTCGTCCATGGCACGGACAAGAGCCCCGCGATTGCGTTGGCGTCAAGCTTCGGGCTAACAGGAGCCTGACTGCAGCACCCCCAGCCGCCGGAGAAGGGAGAAGCCATGGCGAGCCTCGATATCGATCCCGACAAGGTCTGTTTCGTCGTCGCCCGTTTCCGGGAGCTGGAGGAGGAGGACCTGATCGAGGATCCCGACGCCACGGAGGAGGAGGATCCCGACATCGACCACGAGGAGGCCTTCGACGGGCTCGAGGGCGGCGAGGAGGAGCTCGACCCGCTGCGCGAGGAGCTGGAGGGTTTCATCGAGGCGCTGCCCGAGGACGAGCAGATCGTGATCGTGGCGCTGGCATGGCTCGGCCGCGGCGACTACGACATCGAAGAGTGGGACGACGCGCTGGAAGCCGCCGCCGATCAGCACAACGAGCGCACCGCCGGCTACCTGCTCGGCATGCCGCGCCTTGCCGATTTTCTGGAGGAGGGGCTGGTGGCTTTCGGATTGTCCTGCGTCGACTTCGACGAGAACCGGATCTGACCGGCGCCCGGCCAGGCGGGGCGGCGGGCGGCCCGGACGATCCGGTTGCCGCGGACGAGGACGCGCGCCTCCAGGACGAGCCTAATCCCGGCCAGGCCGGTGATGGCGAGGGCGATCACGACAAGGCAGAGGGCGGCGAGCGCGTCGCCAAGGTCATGGCGCGTTCGGGGCTCTGCTCGCGGCGCGACGCCGAGGCGCTGATCGCGGCCGGGCGGGTGACCCTGGACGGGCGGCCGCTCGAGAGCCCGGCGACGCTGGTCGTGCCGGAGCAGCGGATCGCGGTCGACGGCAAGGACCTGCCGGTCCCCGAGGCGCCGCGGCTGTTCCGCTTCCACAAGCCTCGCGGCCTGCTGACCACGGCGCGCGACCCGCAGGGCCGCCCGACCATTTACGAGGGCCTGCCGTCGGAGCTGCCGCGCCTGATGCCGATCGGCCGGCTCGACATGAACTCCGAGGGCCTGCTGCTGATGACCAACGACGGCGGTCTGAAGCGGCGCCTCGAGCTGCCGGCGACCGGCTGGGTGCGCCGCTACCGGGTCCGCGTCTTCGGCCGGGTCGAGGAGGCGGCGCTCGCCGGCCTGGCCGAGGGCGTGGTCGTCGAGGGCGTGGCCTACGGGCCGATCCGGGCGCGCCTCGACTCCCAGCGCGGCGACAACGCCTGGCTGACCATGGCTTTGGCCGAGGGCCGGAACCGTGAGATCCGCCGCGTCTGCGAGCACCTGGGATACCGGGTCAACCGGCTGATCCGGCTCGCCTACGGGCCGTTCCAGCTGGGCGGGCTGCCGCGCGGCGCTCTCGAGGAGGTGTCGGCGCGGACCCTGGAGGCGCAGCTCGGCGCCGATGCCGGCCGCCCGGCGGCCAAGCGCAAGATCGGCACCGCCAAGGCCAAGCCGCCGAAGGTCAAGCCGGGACACCGGAAGGCCGCCCGCAAGCCGGCGCCCGGCACCGGCGCGACTCAGGAGCGCGCAGGCGCCAAGGGGCGCGGCGCGTCGCCAGAGTCGGGAAGCGAAGGGGGCAGCGGGCGTGCGAATCGTCGCCGGTAGCCTGCGCGGCCGGCCGCTGGTCGCGCCCGAGGGGCTGGCGGTGCGGCCGACGGCGGACCGCACCCGCGAGGCCCTGTTCGGCATCCTCGAGGGCGGCCGCCTGAGCGGCGGCATCTCGCCGCTGGCCGGCGGCCTGGTGCTCGACGCTTTTGCCGGCACCGGCGCGCTGGGCCTGGAGGCGCTGTCGCGCGGTGCGGAGACGGTGGTCTTCATCGAGCGGGCACCGGCAGCCCTGGAGAGCCTGCGCGCCAACGTCCGCACCCTCGGCGTCTCGGCGCGCTGCCGCATCGTCGAGCGCGACGCGCTGCACCCGCCCAGGGCCGAGGCGCCGGCGACGCTGGTCCTGCTCGACCCGCCCTACAACCAGGGCCTGGTCGGCCCGGCGCTCGCCGCGCTGGCCGCGGCTGGCTGGATCGGACCGGAGAGCCTGATCGCGGTCGAGCTGCTCAAGGCCGAGGCGCTGCCGACGCCGCCGGGGCTGCACCTGCTCGACGACCGCCGCTACGGCAAGACGCGCCTGCTGTTTTTCCGCCAAGACGGCACCGGCTGAGCGTGCCGCCCAGGCCTTGCAAGCGAGGGTAGCCGGTCGGATTGCCGCCACCCCCGCGCAAGTATGGTTAACACTAAACTACTAGGGCGCGATCTCCTTTGCGGCTATAGTGAGGCAAGTCCGGGCCTTCGCGCCCGGTCGTCTGTTCGTGCGCCCTGCTTCCTGCGGGGCTGCACTCAAGCGATTGTGGAATGGCCAACTACTACGGCAGCAGCGGCGACGACACCTACACCGGCAGCAACGGATCCGACGTGATCCAGGGCGCCGGGGGTGACGACCTGCTGTCGGGTCTCGGCGGGTCGGACACGCTTTACGGCGACAACGGCTGGTACGGCGCGAGCGACGGCGACGACACCCTCGACGGCGGCAGCGGCAACGACGCCCTGGTCGGCGCGGGCGGACGCGACAGCCTGTACGGCGGCGGCGGCAACGACGTGCTCTACGGCGACCTCGCCTATGAGGACTCCGGCTTCGAGTCCCGGCCAGAGGACTTCTACGACGACATCCTCGACGGCGGCAGCGGCAACGACACCCTCTACGGCGGCCAGGGCAGCGACACGCTCTACGGCGGGACCGGCAGCAATTTGCTCTACGGCGACCTGGCCTACGGCGGCAGCGACGACGGCAACGACGTCATCCACGGCGGCAGCGGCAACGACACGATCTACGGCGGCGGCGGCGACGACCGGATCTACGGCGGCGGCGGCGGCGACACCCTGTACGGCGGCACCGGCGACGACCTCATCGAGAACGTCGGCTCCTCCCGACAACTGGTGCACGGCGACCTCGAGTGGGGCGGCGCCGGCGACGGCGACGACACCATCTCGGTGGGCGGCGGCGACGACACCATCTACGGCGGCGGCGGCTCCGACACCATCGGGGCCGGGGACGGCAACAACCTCGTCTATGCCGACCTGGCCTACGGCAGCGCCGGAGACGGCGACGACAGCGTTACCGCCGGCAATGGCAACGACACGGTCTACGGCGGCGGCGGCGACGACGTTCTCGAGGTCGGCGCGGGTGCGAACCTGGTCTACGGCGACGGTGCCAGCTCCAGCGGGCACGACGGTGCCGACACGATCGTCGCCGGCGCCGGCGACGACACGATCTTCGGGGGCGGCGGGGACGACGCCATCGACGGCGGCGCGGGCGCCAACCTGATCTACGGCGACTACGGCTCGGCGACCTCGAGCGACGGCGCGGACAGGATCACCACGGGCAGCGGCGCCGACACGATCTACGGCGGCAGCGGCGGCGATACGATCACGGCCGGCGACGGTGCCAACCTGGTCTACGGCGACTACGGCTGGACGACCTCGAGCGACGGCGCGGACTGGATCACCACGGGCAGCGGCGCCGACACGATCTACGGCGGCGGCGGCGACGACCGGATCGAGGCCGGCGACGGCGACAACCTCGTCTACGGCGACTTCGCCCACCTGGCGTCAGGCGACGGCGACGACTGGATCACCACCGGCAGCGGCAGCGACACGCTCTACGGCGGCGGCGGCGACGACACCCTGGACGGTGGACTCGGCGTCGATGCGCTGTTCGGCGGCGCCGGCGACGACATCATCTGGTGGGACTCGCAAGACAGCGCTCTTCGCGGCGGCGACGGCCACGACACGCTGATGGGCTCGAGTGGCGACGACGTCGTCTTTCTCGACGACGCGGCCTTCCGCGACGGCGGCCAGCCCTGGCAGTCGAAGGCGGGCGAGTTCGAGGTCGTCAACCTGGGTGGCGGCAACGACTACCTGATCGGCGATCGCTTGAGCAGTCTCGACGTCAGCCTGACCGTCTACGGCGGCGCCGGCGACGACGTCATCTCGCTGTTCGGCAACGGCAACGACACCATCTATGGCGGCGACGGCAGCGACTGGATCTACGGCGGCGCCGGCAACGACCGCCTCGAGGGCGGCGGAGGCGTCGACTACCTTTACGGTGGCACGGGCGACGACACCCTGGTCGGCGGCGCAGGCTACGACGTCTACTACTTCCTGCGTGGCGACGGCAACGACCTGATCGCCGACGGCGGCAGCGGCGGCAACGGCCTGGTCGTCGCGCCGAACTGGGACGACTTCGCCAACGGCGTGCACCCGGAGGACGTGGTCTTCACCGATCTCGGTGGCGGCAGCTGGAACATCCGGCTGGACGGCGGCAGTGGCGGAACGGTGACCTTCAGCTCGGACGAGATCGACACCGTCAATCTCTACGGCGACAGCAACGCGACGGTGGTGGCCTACATCTGGGACGGCGACGACTACGTCCTGGCCTGATCGCGGCCCCCGCCGCCCAGCGTCCCGGGGGGGGGGGGGGGGGGGGGGGGGGGGGGGGGGGGGGGGGGGGGGGGGG
>NZ_JBBDQW010000083.1:53180-78890 GCF_040905785.1 Tistlia sp. | reverse complement strand
TGGGAGTGGTGCCCAGGGGCGGAGTCGAACCACCGACACTGCGATTTTCAGTCGCGAGAGTACCCTCATCAGGGCCGAACTTATCGCAGCATCGCGTGTGCTGTCTCCCGCATAACCGCTCTTGAAACTGCCATCCTTCATAAGCATACTAGAGCCTAAGGTAACAGGGCAGAACGGCCCACTTCTGTTACCTATTGTTACCTTAGGGAGCACACGATGGCTCAGAAGAAGACCCTTACCGCCGCCGCCGTCGAGCGCATCAAGGCGCCGGCAGCAGGCCAGCACGACCACTTCGACGCCGCCCTGCCCGGCCTAGCCGTGCGGGTCTCCTACGGCGGCTCCAAGACCTTCGTCCTGTTCTACCGGCTCGCCGGCAAGCAGCGCCGCCTGACCCTTGGCCGCTATCCCGGCCTGCCCCTCGCCGACGCTCGTGAGAAGGCCCGGGAGGCCCTGCGGGCGATCGAGCGCGGCGAAGACCCGGCGGAGAGCAAGCGGCAGGCCAAGGCCCGCCGGCCGGACACATGGGAGAACGTGGTCGAGGACTTCATCGAGAAGTACGCGAAGAAGCGCAACCGCTCGTGGAAGGTCGCCGAGGCCCTGTTCGCGAACCACGTCACGCCGCACTGGCGCGGCCGGGACATCACCACGATCACCCGCCGCGACGTGCTCGACCTGCTCGACGGGCTGGTCGAGGCCGGGCTGACGACTCAGGCCAACCGCGTGCTCGCGCACGTCCGCAAGCTGTTCAATTGGGCGCTGGAGCGCGAGGTCGTCGGGGCAAGCCCGGTCTCGGGCGTGAAGCCTCCCGAGAGGGAGAAGCAGCGCGACCGTGTTCTCGGCGACGAGGAGCTGCGGACCCTCTGGCCTGCCTTCAAGGCTGCCGGCTACCCCTTCGGTCCGCTCTTCCAACTCCTGCTCCTGACGGCGCAGCGCCGGAACGAGGTTGCCGAGATGCGCTGGCGCGACGTGGATCTCGACAACGGGCTGTGGACGCTCCGGGGCGAGGCGACGAAGGCCGGGCGCTCGCATGAGGTGCCCCTGAGCGAGCAGGCGGTCGAGATCCTGAAGGCGCTACCCCGGTTCAAGGAAGGCGACTACGTCTTCTCGACGACCTTCGGCGCCCGCCCCGTGTCCGGCTACAGCAAGGCCAAGCTGCGGATCGAGAAGACGATCAACGACCGGCTCGCCGAGGCCAAGGCGGAGCCGATGCAGGATTGGCGGCTGCACGACCTGAGGCGCACCACGGCGACCAACATCGCCCGGATGGGCTTCGGCGTCGACGTCGTGGGCAAGGTGCTGAATCATGCCCCGCGCGGCGTCACCAGCGTCTACGACCGGCACTCGTACCTGCCGGAGAAGCAGAAGGCCCTGCAGGCTTGGGCGCGCCGCCTCGACGGCATCCTGGAGCCCCGGCGCGCCGAGAACGTGGTCGAGCTGGCGGGGGCGCGGTAGTGGCCTCAGATGACCTGGAGGACGCGCTACGGCTTCTCTGCAAGCCCGGCGACCCGCGACGGCCTGAGCTGCGGCGCGACCTGGAGCGGTTGGTCGACCAGGGCTGGACAACCGCCAACCCGGAAAATGGACCGCCGAAGCGTCAGGACTCGCGCGACCAGCTCAACGGTCTCGTCCGGGACCTGCGGAAATCGCGCGAGCGGTTGGACAATATGACCCCCGAGAGGAACCCCTACACGGCCGATTCCATGCGTATGGCATGGAAGGGTCCGGGAACCCCGCTGGAGGCCCTCGACGCGCTCCTGGCGGCCGCAGAGAAGAGCCTGGCGGAGTATCCTCCCGCCTCTCACAAGAGGGGCGTGAACGCGCGCCGGGCGATCGTCGCCATGTGTGGGGGGCTGTTCGAGAAGGCCCGGCCGGGCGAGGCCAGCACGACGCAGGGCGCCGACTTCGAGAGCTTCGTCGACTCGGTCATGCGGGCCTGCGGCGCCATGCCTGAGGGCGATGGCAGCAACCTCCGACTTATCAAGGAAGTCCTGGCCAAGAAGCGTCTCCGCGCTCGGAACGTTAGGCACCCCTAATCTCGTAACTGCCGTTCCCTTTGCAGCGTAAGCACTCCGTAGCCTCCAAGCATAACCCGAAGCTTGGAGGTAACGGTAAATGCAGAATCTGGTTTCCAAGAAGGACGTGGCGGCCCGCCTGGGCTACCACCCTGTTTCCCTCATGCGGCTAGTCCGGCAGGGCCTCTTCCCCAAGCCGATCGTCCTCGCCAGCAACAAGTGCGCCTTCCTCGAGACGGAGGTGGCCGCCTGGATTGACCAGAAGGCTGCCGAGCGCGAGCAGGTGGCGGCCTGACCCATGACCCCAGACAAGCGAAACCCCGGCGCGCTGGCGGGCGCGACCGGGGCTTCTGAGGGAGTTCAGCATGGCGGCTGGAACGACCTTCAGAATACCCCCTCGCCCCGCACGTTGCAAGTTCGCCATCTGCAATGCCGATACGGCATCGATGGGCCGCGTGCCCATCTGATCGCTGCCCTGGCCTTCGGCAGCCAGGAGGCGGCATGACAGACGGCGGCGGCTTCGTAGATCGCTGGAAGCTCCTCGGGGCCATCGCAGCCGACAAGGCTCTGCCGCCGGCCGCCGTGGTCGTCGCCTACTGGCAACTCGACTACTTCGGCGCCCTTGGCTCCTACCTCGCCGTGGAGAGCCTCGAAATGCTGACCGGCCGGGACCGGCGCACGGTACAGCGAGCCCTTCGAGCGCTCGTCAAGGCGGGTTACTTCCGGGAGGTGTCGAAGGGGGGCCGGAGAGGCGGTCGAGGCCATACTAACCTTCTTTGGCCCAAATGCTCCCTCGGCACCGCCTATCATGCTGAGGCCAAAGCGAAAATGCCACAAAGGGCGTCAATTTCACCGCCCTTTCCCGAGCCAGCCGGCAACGAGGCCCCGGAAGATGCCGAAAAGGGCGTCAACCCTGACCAGAAAGGGCGTCAAGATTGTCCACAAAGGGCGTCAACCTCACCGCCCTATCCCTCCTGTATCTTCCCACCTGAAAAGAATCCGCCTGCACTTCCGCCTTCGGCGGCGCCTGACGGCGCGATGAATGCTCTTTCCAACCTTGAAGGCGAGAAGGCCCAGAAGACGGAGGCCAGACCGGAGACGACACGGCAGGCGGACAGGCAAGACGTTGCTCGGCAGGGGATCGAGCACGCCCGCAACGCCCGTGCCGAGCGCGAAGAGCGAGCCAAGCTGAAGCTCTGCAAGCTCGCCGAATGCGAAGACGACATGTTCGGAGCCGATGGCGAGGAGGTTTGGCAGGCAGTCGCACAGGTCACCCGGGAGCGATGGGTGTCGGTAATCGACAGCGAAGGGGCCAAGGGCCTGGACGAGGAAATGGCCCTGGCCATCGAGGGGCACCGGCAGCACAAGGCTCAGAAGGTCGCCGCGAATGCCCTCCTTGATCGCCTGGAGGCTCTGGCGGGCGCAGGCATCCCGAAGCAGCCGGATCGAGCCATCGGACTGCTACGCGTCATCCAGGAGGTAGACCAAATCCAGCCACCCGATCGTACCGGAGCGCAGAGGCGACTGAGGGAGATCCTTGACCGGCAGATCGCCGGGACGCTTGAGGACGAGGAGCTGCAGCCCTACGCCGCAGCGATCAGGGACAAGGCAGCGTGAAGGATGCGAGGTTGCAAATCTCCCTCCCTAAAAAGGGGGAACGCATGATCCTGCGAGTGCTTATCGCGTGCTCTCTGATTGCCAACGCGGCTTTTCCTGCCGTATTATCGACGAACGGCCGTGGAAAGTGCGGCTGTAGGTAACACTGAGGTAGCGATTCAACATGGCACGGCCCCGCAAGACCCTACGTTCCGAGGACGTTGACCGGCTGAAGGGCCTGGTTGATCGCCGGGCGACGGAGGGAGAGATCGCCCAGGCCCTGGGCATGGACCGCACGACCTGGCGCCGCATCCGCCGCGAAGACGCCCGCGCCGCCGAGGTCGTGTCGGCCGGCCGGCAGGCGGAGGAACGCGAGCTGGTCGGCTCCCTCTACCGGCAGGCCATGGGCGCACCGGCGGAGTACGACTCCGAGGGCAATGAGATCCGCGCCGAGCAGCGCCCCAATCCCTCCTGCGGCATGTTCCTGTTGAAAACCCGCCACAGCTACCGGGAGCTAGGCCCGATCGAAGGCGACGTTACCCCGTCCGTCACGATCAACCTCCCGGCTCCGATGACGCCCGACCAGTGGGAGCGCATGGTCAACGTGACGCCCCGCCAGATCGAGGGCGACGATGGCTGAGGCTGCCGCCCTCCTGGAGCGCATCGAGCCGACCCCGTTCCAGTCGCGCGTGCTGGCGACCCCAGAGGACTGCGACCTGTTCCTCGGCGGCGGCCGCGGCGGCGGCAAGACCTTCGCCCTCCTGCTCCTGATCCTGCGCCACGTCGAGACCTACGGCAGCCATGCCCGGGTTCTGGTCGTGCGCCGCGACTTCCCGAGCCTGCGGGACTTCGAGGCGGAAGCGCGCTTCCTCTTCGGCACGGCCTACGGTCGCGCCTTGGGCTACAACGCATCGCAGCACCTCTTCCGCTTCCCGAACGGCGCCACGGTGCAGCTCGACCAGATCGAGGGGCCGCAGGACTTCGCCAAGTACCAGGGCAAGAGCTTCTCCCTGATCGAGATAGACGAGGCCGGGCAGTTCCCCGACGCGCAACCGCTCGACCTGCTGCGCTCCTCTCTGCGGTCCAAGGCAGGTATCCCCTGCCGGTTCGTGCTGTCGGCTAACCCGGGCGGTCCCGGTCACGGCTGGCTGCATCAGCGGCATGTGGCGGGCGTGTCGCCCTGGACGATCTACGTCGAGCCGAAGTCGCGGCGCAACTTCATCACGGCGGCGAGCACGCTGGCGGACAACCCGCACCTGGCGGCGGATTATGCCGGGCAGCTCGTAGCCGCCACGTCGACCGACCCGGCCCTGCAGAAGGCATGGCTGCACGGGGATTGGAACATCGCGGCCGGCGCCTTCTTCGGAGGGGTATTCGACACCCGGCGCAATGTCGTTCCGGCCTGGGCCAGCCTGCCCGGCAGCGTCAAGGGCGGCGGCTTGCTGCCTCCGGCGCTCTGGGGGCCTCTCAGGCGGCGATCTCCGGTCCTGGAGGCTCCTCCGCGGTCCCGCTGGGAGCACTTCGTCGCTGGCGACCACGGCAGCGCCGCCCCGGCCGTGTTCTATCTGGTGGCCCGCTCGCCGGGTGCGGAGGGGCAGGATGGCAGGTTCTACCCCAAGGGCAGCCTGATCCTCTTCGATGAGGTCGCGTTCCACGAGAAGGAGTCGTTGTCCAAGGGTCTCGGGCTGACGGTGCCGACCATGGCGCAGCAGGTCGTTGCTGCCTGCGAGTCCTGGGGCATGTCGCCGGACGGCTGCCTCGATGACGCCTGTTTCAGCGCCCACGGCAGCCAGGCCGGCACGCTGGCGGACGAGTACCGCCGGGCGGGCCTGTCGGTCCACCGGGTCCACAAGGGCGACAGGATTGCCGGCTGGCAGGTCATGCGCCGCCTGCTGGCGGACGCGGGCAAGCCGGACCTGCCCGGCCTCTATGTCTCGGAGCGCTGCACTTACTGGCTCTCGACAACGCCTTTCCTGGACCGGGACCAGCGCCACCCCGAGGACGTCGACACCCGGCAGGCGGATCATGCCGCCGACGCTTGCCGCTACGCCTGCATCTACGAGGGCGGCGCCCGCATCGCAGTGCGAAGAACCCGAGGCTTTTGACGACCCGCCCGCGCCGTGAGGCGCGGCTTCCCATCGAAGGAGAATGCAGTGACAGCTTCTGAATCCCATGCCAAGCGCACGAACCGCGCGGCCGGAACAATCAGCCCCAGGCAGCTCGCCGAGCCCGCCGAGTTCAAGCGCCGCAAGGTGCCCACCGACCTGGACGCGCGCACCTTCGCCCATCGCGTCGGCGTGACGCCTGAGACCGGCGATGAGGCGCTGAAGGGAGCGGCGCAAGCCTTCGCCGGCCTATCGCGGGTGCTCGACCAGCTCTATGGCAACGAATTCACGATCCGGGCTGACGGCAGCCGCACGACCGACCAGCACATCCTCCGGATCGGCCAGATGGTCGAGAAGAGCAGCGCGGCGCCTTTGCCAGCACTGGATCGGGCACGCAAGCGGCTAGACGCGGAGATCGCCGCTATTGACGGCGAGATCGACGCGGGCCTGCGGTCGCGCCTGAGCCACGAGGAGCGGGCGGAGATCCGGCGCGAGCTGAAGATTCTGAGCAGGAAGGCCAGGGGCGAACTGATCGCCAGCGACGCCGACATCGCCGCTGCCGCCCTCTCGGGCAAAGCCTTCCTCAGCGGCATGTCGCAGGCCGAGGCGGAGGGCGTCCAGCACACATTCCTCGCGAAGCACTTCGGCGAGCAGCAGGCCCGCCGCGCCAAGCTGGACCGTGCGGTGGAGGAGCTGGACGCTGGGGGCCAGCGGTACCTGCTGGCGACCTTCAGGCTTCGGGACGGCAGAACCGATGAAATCGCGTCCCGCGCGGCAGCGGCCGACAAGGCGCTCAAGGAGCCGATCGGAGGACACGGCGACGAGTGAGCGCCGCCCCCCCGCACGCGCCTGGAGGCAATGCGAAAGCTGATAGCCGCCGTTTCCGCGTCAGTGAAGGCAGCGAGCAGACCCTAGACAGGTATCCTATGGGGCCCGGATCAGCGACACCCAAGCCGGCCTAGACCGAGGATAGAACCTCAGCCGGGTGTCGCGGTGCTGTTCAGGCCGATCTAGGTCGTCATGTTCCGGCACACGTCACGCTCGGCTGATATGCGTGTCTAGCATCTTGGCCTTAGGACGGAACCCGCCCACACTTGTTGACGTTGGATCAAGTGCAGCCTACCGTGCCCTGCGCCACGGCTTGGGGAGCACTGGATGGCTGCTCAGACGGTACATCACGACGAGGGGCGACGCATCCGCGAGCTTGCTAACAATCCGTCAACTCGCTTCCTGTACAGGAAGCATGCCCAGGAGGAGATGAGGAACGATCATATCTCCAAGCTTGACGTGCTCTACGTCCTCAGACGCGGGTCCGTTGTGCGCGTCGAACAGAGCTTGGGCGACGAGACTTGGAATGTCAGAGGCTCCGATGGTGATGGCAGAAGACTAGAGATCGTTGTGGTCGCCTATGAAGACCGTGTGAGGGTCAAAGTGATCACTGCATGGGCTCGCAAAGCGAGCTGAGGGAGAAAAGGAAGATGGAAGGGACCAACGAGAAGGTGTGCGCAGAGCGCGGAAGGGTACTGCCGAGCTACACCGAGGATCTCCTCGGTATGCCGGTGGTACTGCGCAATGCTGCCATTCAGGAAACTGATCCGGACACTGGCGAGGAGACTATCGAGATTCCAGACATGGAAGGGCTTGTAGCCGCGATGGCAATGGCCCGTTGCTTGCTGCCGCTGAGGCTGAGTGGTGCAGAGGTGAGATTTCTGCGGAAAGCTCTGGAGCTGACGCAGAAGGAGTTTTCTGACCATCTTGAGGTGTCGGCGGAGACCGTCTCTCGATGGGAAAGCGAGGCGCAGCCCATGGGTGGCTTCAGTGAAAAGTTGCTGCGGCATTTTGTATGCGGCGAGATGCAGGAGCGCGCGCCGGCCATCGACTTCGAGCCGTCGATGATCAACCACATGCGCATCATGTGTATTGCCGATGTGAGCGAAGTCCCTCCGATGGTTTTTGAGCGGGTGACGCTTAAGGACCGCGCGACGCGCGACAAGCACAGAGAGTGGGACACATTTACGGACATGGCTGCCTGAAGGGGCCCCGCTACGGCTGGGCCTCTTCCTACATGCAATCACTGGAGGGCTGAATGGCGGCGGAAGACAGATATCAGGTTGATACGACCAGGGATGATCCGCAGAACCTGAAAGAAGTGCTGGAGAACATCGCTACACGCCCTGACCACATCCGCATCGTGAGCGTGACTTGGCAGCCCGACCGGGCACGACCGAGAAGGCGGCAGGATCTATGGCGGATACAGCATTGTTTCCGAACGCAAGGTGTGATGACCCTCTTGGCACAGTAGATTGAGGGAACGAGGGGCGAGACTGGGTCTGCCGAATGCAGAGCGACCTTGCCGCTCCGCTACGATGATCGAAGCCCCGGCACCGGAGGGCCTGATGGCTGATGACGGCGGCAACGAGACGGCAGCAGAGGAAGCTCTCCGCCTAGACCTCAAGAGCGCCCGGCTTTTTGCGGAGGCGGCAAAACAACCGGCGAAACGTTCGTTGCTGAACTCGCTGGTCGCGCGGAACGTCTTGAGGGAAGAGTTGGACTGGTTCGGCCCCTATGAGGGCACAGGGTATTCGCTAACTGAGGCGCAACGGAACCGTCTGCTTGCTCACTGCCGGCAGGATGCAGCATTGGGCGCGGTCAACTCGGGGGAGGCGCTGGACCGCCTCGACGAGATCCAGAGATCGCTCCGAGGCCTCCATCGCTTGTTGCTCCTGTTGATCATCGCGATGGGCAGCCTCGGCGCTTTCTGCGTCTCGCGCCTCTGACCTTCTGCGCCGGCAGTAGCGCGCAGCTTAAAGTGTCCCACCTCCGCTGTCTAAAGGCAGCGTAGCAGGTCGTGATGCTGTTCGGCATCGGCGACTTGGAGCAGGGCCGGGCGGCCCGTGCCGCCGAGGTCTACTCTGAACTTGGGCTTATGGGCCGACAGTGGGCGTCCTTGACGCCGCCCTGAGCCTCGCCGCCACCGGGCTGTTCGGGGCGATCCTTCTCCACCGGCTATTCGACGCGGCGCGCAACCCGTCCAGTGTCAAGGAGGTAGAAGGTGCCGTCGTCGCGAAGGGCGACCTCCTCGCCTTCGGCGGTGACATAGGAGCGCCTGCCCGGAAGCGAAGAGGCCGGGCCAGCGATTGGTCTGTGCTCGACGAAGTGCTGTATCACCTCGATGCTGCACGGGCTCCCGTCATCCGTCACGGCCTGGATGGTCTCACTCTTTCGCTGCACGACGCCCCCTCCGCTCCAAACCTGTTCGGGCTGGTCTAGCTACCGAATGTCCCGGCCGATCCAGGCCGGGCGGACCCATCCGCCGCTCAATCTCCCGAACTGCTTGTGCAAGGCTGTCAAGCGCCTGGCTAAGAGGCTTGATAGCTCGTCCTCAGAACCGTTTCCCGCATACGCCAAACTGGCGCGCGCGCCAATTGTCTCTCCTGCCGCCAGCGGCGTAGCGTCGTCCCGGCGCGCGATATCCTTGGGGCACTTCGGCCGCCCCGTCTCTGAGCCCCAAGGCCGCGCCTGTTACCTTAGGTGTTACCTATGAGGCCATTGGGCGGCTGAGACGTACCGGCTAAGTCATTGAGAAATGATGGTGCCCAGGGGCGGAGTCGAACCACCGACACTGCGATTTTCAGTCGCATGCTCTACCAACTGAGCTACCTGGGCGTTCCCGGCCGGTCGCCCGACCCGGAAGAGAGGCGCTTATAGGAGAAGATCGGCGGGCTGTCCAGTCCCTCCGGCCCCGGCCGGAGCTGCCCCGGAGGGCGCGTTGACGGGCCCCGGCCTTTGCCCGACCCTGTCGCGATGAGGCTCGCCGGATCCGCCGCCGCCCTGCTGCTTTCGGCCCTACTGTCGGGCGTGCCCTGGGGCCTTTGGTCGGTCCCGGTGGCCGCCGCCGAGGCGGCCGCGGCGCCCCGGGCGGCGGCCGCGCTGCTGCGCCGGGCGGTCGCGGAGGCCTGCCCGGCGCTCGACGCCGAGGCGCTGGCGGCCGGCCTGCCCGGCGCCCGCCTCCTGGGCGCCGAGCCGCTCGGTCCCGAAGCGTCGCCGGTCGGCCTGCGGGCGCGCATCGCCCTGGCCGGGGGCGGCCTGCTGGTGCTGGAGCGCCTGGCGCCGGGCGGCCGCCTCCGGCGTTTCTCGGCGAGCTGGGAGGAGCCGGCCGGGGGCGGCACGCGGCCGCGCCTGCTCGCGCTCGCCGGCGCCGACTGCCGGATCGTCCAGGGCCGCGCGCTCGAGTGGGACGAGGTGCGGGAGGGCGGAGAGGGCGAGGCGCCGGGCGGTCCCGACCGGCTGGTGCTGCTCGGGGCCGACCTGGAGAGCCGGGGCGCCGTCGAGCCGCTCGACCCGCCAGTGCCGGCCGGCCGCGACCCCGGCGGCGTGCTCGTGGCCCAGGTCGACGCCGGCGTCGCCTACGACCTGCCGGCGATCGCGGGCCGCCTGGCGCGCGACGGCGCGGGCCGCGCGCTCGGCTACGACTTCTGGGACCTCGATCCCAGGCCCTACGACGGCAATCCGGCCGGCTCGCCCTTCTTCCCGGCGCGCCACGGCACCGAGGTCGCCAGCCTGCTGCTCGCCGAGGCGCCGACGGCGCGCCTGCTGCCCTACCGCTACCCGCGCCCCGACATGGAGCGCATGGCCCAGGTCGTCGAGGCCGCGGCCGAGGCCGGCGCGCGCATCGTCGCCCTGCCGATGGGCAGCAACAGCCGCGCGCTCTGGGAGGCCTTCCTGGCCGCGGCCGGGGCGCACCCGGAGATCCTCTTCGTGGTCTCGGCCGGCAACGACGGGCGCGACATCGATGCGCGGCCTGTCTGGCCGGCCGCCGCCGCCCTGGCGAACCTGCTGACCGTGACCTCCAGCGAGCCGGACGGCCGCCTCGCCCCCGGCTCGAACTGGGGCGCGGCGGCGGTCGACCTGCTGGTCCCGGCCGAGCGCCAGGAGGTCTTCGACTACCGCGGCCGGCCGCACCTCGCCTCGGGCTCCAGCTTCGCCGTGCCGCGCGTCGCGGCCCTGGCCGCGCGGCTGCTGGCGGCCAACCCGGGCTGGCGGGCGCCGGAGTTGAAGCGCGCGATCCTGGCCCTCGCCGAGCCGCCGCCGCAGCCGGGCCTGGTCGGGGCCGGCTGGATCCGCGACCCCCTGGCGGCGCCCTGAGGGCGGGCGTCGTCGAGGGGCGTGGGCGCGCCGGGCGGGAGCCGTCTCCCACGCCCTTCGACAGGCTCAGGGCGAAGCGGAGGCAAGTGCGGGCAGGGAGGATGCTGTCCAGCGCCACCCCCCGCACCTAGCGCGGCGGCGGCGAGGCGTCGGAGTCGAGGAAGCCGCGGGCGGCCTCGGCCTGGGCGGGGAAGTGGGCCTGGATGCCCCGGTAGCCCTGCTCGGCGAGCGCGGCGTCGCCGGTCCACTTGCCCGCCTGGACCGCGAGGCGCAGCACCTGGGGGTCACGCGGCAGGCGCTCGATCAGCCAGTGCAGATGCGGCAGCTCCCGCTCCCAGCGCTGGGCCATGTGCAGCGTGATGGCCAGGCTGAGCCGGGCGTTGAGCGCCTGTGGGTCCTGCTCCAGGGAGGCCTCGAAGAGGGCCGTCGCCCGCTCGAGGTCGCCGGCGCGCCCGAAGACCTGGCCGGCGAGGTCGTAGAACTGCCGGTTGCCGGTGGCGAGGCATCGCGCGGCGAGGACATCGGCGGCCGCACCTTCGGGCGCCTGGCCGTCGCCGAGCGCCTCCAGGCCGAGGCTGCAGTCGCGCACCGCCGCCTGGAAGCCGGCCTCGGCCGCCTCCGCCTCGGGGCCGCTGGCGGCGCGCAGGGCCGCGATGGCCGAGGCCGGGATCGCCTCGAAGCGGCCCGAGCCGCCGGCGACGGCGATGCCGACCAGCCGCCCCTCGCCGTCGACCAGCGCGCCGCCGCTGTTGCCGGGCTGGGTGTGGGCGCCGTGGTGCAGGCGCGACAGCGGCTTGTCCTCGAGCGGCCGGGCGATGGCGGCGCCCGGCGGATAGGCCTCGACGCGCGCCGCGCCGATGTCGGCGCCGACGACGTGGAGCGCCGGCTCCTCTTCGCCGTCCTCCGCGAGTGCGGCCGGCTTCAGCACCGGCCCCTCGGGCAGGCCCGGCACGCGCAGCAGCACCAGGTCGAGCGGCAGCGGGCTCGGCACCACCCGGCCCTTGAGGATCGCGCGGCCGGGCAGCAGCACCTCGACCTCGTCGCCCTCGGCCACGGCGTGGCGCGCCGTGACCAGCAGGTCGGGGCCGAGCCGCACCGCCGAGGCGATCGGGCTGAAGTCGGAGATCACGAAGACCGCCTGGCGGGCGTCGCAGACGGCCGCCGCGTAGGCACAGGCCTCGTCCTGGGCGCCGGCGGGGCGCAGCGGCAGGGCGAAGGCCAGCGCGGCGGCCAGCCCGGCTGCGAGAAGAAGCGGGCGCGCGCTGCGCATGGCTCAGTCCTCCGGTATCGCGAGCTCGACCGCCCGGTGACGACCGTCGCGCAGCAGGCCCACGCGCAGGCTGTCGCCCGGGCGCAGCAGGTAGGCGGCGGCGGCGAGGTCGCGCTTGGCGCGCAGCGGCCGGCCGTCCCAGTCGAGCAGCAGGTCGCCGGCGCGGATGCCGGCGGCCTCGGCCGCGCTGCCGGGCGCGACCGCGGTCACCCGCACGGCCTCGCGGTGCGGCGGCTCGCCGGGGTCGGCGCTGACCGCGCTCAGCCCGGGGTCGCTCGGCCTGACCGCGCCGTGGGCGATCAGGTCGTCGGCGACCCGCGCGAGCAGCGGCTGGGAGAGCGCGAAGTTGACGCCGATGTTGCCGTCGCCGCCCCCGGCGAAGATCGCCGAGACCAGGCCGACCAGCCGGCCGCCGCGGTCGAGCAGCGCGCCGCCGGAGCTTCCGGGATTGATCGCCGCGTCGGTCTGGACGAAGTCCTCGATCGGGTTGAAGCGGCCGTTGCTGCGGTGGAGCGCCGAGACCACGCCGCAGCTCTGGGCGAGGCCGAGGCCGTAGACGTTGCCGAGCGCGCAGACCGGCTGGCCGAGGCGCGGCGGCGCCGCGGCCTGGATCGGCGGCAGGTCGGCCTCGACCCGCAGCAGCGCCACGTCGGTCAGCGGGTCGGCGGCGACCAGCTCGGCCGGCAGGTAGCGGCCGTCGGCGAGGCGCACGGCGATCGAGAGCGCCGTCTCGACGACGTGGTGCGCCGTGACGATCCAGCCGCCGGCGGCGTAGACGACGCCGCTGCCCTCGGGCGCCAGACCCGGCGGCACGTCGGGTCCGCCCTGGGGTCGGTCCGGCCAGACCGGCAGCACCGAGACCACCGAGCGCTCCGTGTCGACGGGCAGCTCGAAGGCGCCGGCGAGGCCGCCGGTCACGGCGTTGGCCGCCACACCGGCCAGGACCGAAACCGCGAGCAGCAAGGCCGGCCGCCGCCCGGCCGCCCGGCAGCTCATCCGTCGGACCTCTCGTCGTCTTCCGCCGCTGCGCCCGGCTCGCCCGGCCGCTCGTCGGTCTCGACGCGGTAGGTGCCGTTCAGCCAGCGGCCAAGGTCGACCTGCTTGCAGCGCGGCGAGCAGAAGGGCTCGTAGGCGGCCTCCGCCGGCTTGCCGCAGATCGGGCAGCCCTTGGCCTTGACGCGGCGGCTGCGCCGGGGAAAGGGGATCACGCGGTCGTCTTCGTCCATGGGCTCAGCCTATCACGATCTCGCCCGCCGCGTCGGGGCGGCCGGCCTCCTCCAGGCGCTCCACGGCATGGCCACGCAGCGCCTCCATCGCCTGCAGGGCAGGCCTCGCCGGCCCGTCGAGAGCCTGGGCGACCGGCCGCGAGACCAGCAGCCGCAGGCTCGCCGAAGCCGGGGCGACGCGGACCCGGCGCAGCAGCTCGAAGGCCAGCGCGACCGGATCGCGCTCCCAGCCGCCGGCAGGCGCCGGGCGGCAGACCAGCTCGTGCAGCGCCGGGCGCGCGCGGCGGCGCGTCACCAGCGCCAGGCCGTCGCCGCCCAGGCGGCCGAGCTCGCTGTCCTCGGCCTCGGCCGCCAGCGCCGCCTCAAAGGCCTGGCGCAGGCGCGCGCGCGTCGCCGGCCCCGAGGGATCGAGGAAGTCGACGGCGATCAGTCCCGAGAGGTCGCGCAGGCGCAGCTGGCGCGCCAGCTCCCGCGCGGCCTCGAGGTTGAGGGCGTCGGCATCGGCGGCAGCGCCGCGGTCGACGTCGACGGCGACCAGCGCGCGCGTCGGCTCGATCCACAGGCGCCCGCCGCCGGCCAGCGCGACGCTCGGCGCCAGCAGGGCGTCCAGGAGCTCGGAGAGCGTCGTCTCGAGCGCTGCGGCGGCCCGGCCGGTCGCAAGGGACAGCGTGGCGCTCAGGTCCGGCCGCGCCGCCAGCGCCGCCCGCAGTCGCTGCAGCGTCGGCTCGTCGTCGACGGCGATCTCCTCCGGCGGCTCGGCGAAGGTCAGCAGGCGCTCGGGCAGCGCCTCGCGGCGCGCGAGCAGGGCCGGCGCCCGCCTGCCCTCCGGCGGCGAACCGGCCGGCCCCTCGGGCACGGCCGCCAGCTTGGCGCCCTTGTCGGGCGCGGCAGGCCGGAGCAGGCGGACCGTCAGCGCCTCGCCTTCGGCCGGCCGCCGCGCCAGCCCGGCGAGCGGCAGGAATCCGGGGCGCTCCAGGCCGACGTCGACGAAGGCGGCGTCGAGGGCGCGGTCGAGGCCGACGACCCGGCCGAGGCAGAGGTCGCCCTCCTGGCCCGGCCGATCGCCGCGCTCGACGCGGAACTCGCTGGGCCGGCCATCGGCCTCCAGCGCCGCCCAACGCAGCTCGCCCGGCAGGCCGGAGACGAGCCAGCGGCGGCTCACCGAGCCGGCTCCCCCGTCCGCTCCCTGCCGCGCCAGCCCAGGCCCTCGAGCAGGCCGGAGGCGGCGGCCAGGTCGAGGCCGACGACGTTGCTGTAGGAGCCCTCGATCCAGGGCACGAAGGCGGCGGCGCTGCCCTGGATGGCGTAGCCGCCGGCCTTGCCGTGCCACTCGCCGCCGGCCAGGTAGGCCTCGAGCTCGGCCGGCGAGAGCCGCTTGAAGGCGACCCGCGTGGTCGAGAGGCGGCGGCCGACGCGGCCGCCCGGCGCGCGCAGCACGATACCGCCCTGGACCCGGTGACGCCGCCCCGAGAGCAGCTCCAGGCAGCGCCGCGCCGTCGCCGCGTCCTCGGGCTTCGGCAGGATGCGCCGGCCGGCCGCGACGACGGTGTCGGCGGCCAGGACGTAGGCCTGCGGATGGCGGCGCGCCACCGCCTCGGCCTTGGCGTCGGCCAGGCGCTGGGCGTGCGGCACCGGCAGCTCGCCGGGCAGGGGCGTCTCGTCCAGCTCCGCCGGCTCGACCGAATCCGGCTCGATGCCGATCTGGCGCAGCAACTCGAGCCGCCGCGGCGAGGCGGAGGCGAGGATCAGCGGAGCGGCCACGACCGGCCTCCCGCGCGCTACTTGAAGCGGAAGGTGATGCGGCCCTTGGACAGGTCGTAGGGCGTCATCTCGACGTTGACCCGGTCGCCGGCCAGCACGCGGATGCGGTGCTTGCGCATCTTGCCGGCGGTGTGGGCCAGGACCTCGTGGCCGTTGTCCAGCTTCACGCGGAACATGGCGTTGGGCAGCAGCTCGGCGACCGTGCCCTGAAATTCCATCAAGTCTTCTTTAGACATGCGATCCGTTTCTTGTGTTTGGCGGCCGGCGGCCTCTCGCCCTCGCCATCCGGAGGGGGGCCGCCGCGAAGGGAGCGAATATAGGCATTGCGCGTCCCGGGAACAACGCAAGCCTTACTCTTCCGGCTTGAGGTCCGCCGGAAAGCGCTTGCGGATCCGCTCCATCAGCTGGTCGCGCACCTGGCGGTAGGCATCCAGGCGCTCCTCCCGGCCGCCCTCGACGATCGAGGGATCGAAGGTGTTCCAGTACTCGACCTCGCAGGCCCAGGTCCGGGTCATCTCCACCGCGGTGTGCTGGGCCTCCGGCGACAGGGAGACGATCAGGTCGAAGGACTCGTCCTCCAGGCTGTCGAATGTCTTGGCGTGGTGGCGCGACAGGTCGATGCCGAGTTCCTCCATCACGGCGATGGCGAAGCCGTCGAGCTCGCCGGCGCGCACGCCGACGGAATCGACGAAGATGCGGTGGCCGAGCAGGTGCTTGAGCAGGCCCTCGGCCATCGGCGAGCGGATCGAGTTCTCCGAGCAGCAGAACAGCACGGCGCCGGGCAGCGAGAGCCGCGGCGGCGGATTGGGGCCGGGACCGAACGCCGAGGGACCGGACATCGCCTCAGCCCTTGATGTGCAGCACGCAGAGCAGGGTGAAGAGCCGCCGCGCCGTGTTCTCGTCGATCTCGATGCGCCCGGCCAGGCGCTCGCGCAGGGCCGCCGCGCCCTCGTCGTGCAGGCCGCGGCGGCCCATGTCGATGGCCTCGATCTTCGAGGGGCTCGCGGTCTTGATCGCGTTGTAATAGGCCTCGCAGACGGTGAAGTAGTCCTTGACGATGCGCCGGAAGGGGCCGAGCGCAAGCGGCACCGTCGCCACTATGGCCGCCCCCTCCTCGGCGCCGTCGCGGATCTCGAAGAGCAGCCGCCCCTCCTCGATCCGCAGGTGCAGGCCGTAGGGACCGCCGGCCTCGCAGTCGGGGGCGAAGTGGTTCGCCTCCAGCAGGTCGTAGATCGCCACCGCGCGCTCGTGCTCGACGTCGCCGCCGCGCCGGACGACGCTCCTGTCGTCCAGCGTGATCCTGACGATCCGCCGGTCGTCCATCGCTTAGTCCCGGGCCTGGTTGAGGCGGATCGCGATCGAGCGGGCGTGGGCGTCGAGCCCCTCGGCACGGGCGAGCGCGATCGCCGAGGGCGCCAGGCGGCGCAGCGAGTCGGCGTCGCAGGCGATCACCGAGCTGCGCTTCATGAAGTCGAGCACCGACAGGCCCGAGGCGTAGCGCGCGGCGCGGCCGGTCGGCAGCACGTGGTTCGGCCCGGCGACGTAGTCGCCGATCGCCTCGGGCGTGTAGCGGCCGAGGAAGATGGCGCCGGCGTTGCGGATCCGGGCCGCCAGCGCTTCGGGGTCGGCAACCGCCAGCTCCAGGTGCTCGGGCGCCAGGCGGTCGACCAGGGCGGGGGCGGCCTCCAGCGACCCGAGCAGGATGACGGCCCCGTGGTCGCGCCAGCTGGCGCGCGCGATGGCGCCGCGCTCGAGCTGCTCGAGCTGGAGCTCGACCGCCCGCCGGACCGCCTCGGCGAAGCCAGGGTCGTCGGTGATCAGGATCGACTGGGCCGAGGCGTCGTGCTCGGCCTGGCTCAGCAGGTCGGCGGCGATCCAGGCCGGATCGTTGTCGCCGTCGGCGACCACCAGGATCTCGGAGGGGCCGGCGATGGTGTCGATGCCGACGACGCCGAAGACCTGCTTCTTGGCGGCCGCGACGTAGGCGTTGCCGGGGCCGACGATCTTGTCGACCGGCGCGATCGTGGCGGTGCCGTAGGCGAGCGCACCGACCGCCTGGGCGCCGCCGACCCGGTAGACCTCGGTGACGCCGGCGATGTGCGCGGCGGCCAGGACCAGCGGGTTGAGCCGGCCGTCTGGGCTGGGCACGACCATGGCGACGCGCGGCACGCCGGCGACGCGGGCCGGCAGGGCGTTCATCAGCACCGAGGAGGGGTAGGCGGCGGTGCCGCCGGGCACGTAGAGGCCGGCGGCCGAGATCGCCGTCCAGCGGTGGCCGAGGCGCACGCCCTCGGCGTCGCGGTAGTCGAGGTCCTCGGGCAGCTGGCGCCGGTGGTAGTCCTCGATCCGCGCCGCCGCGACCCGCAGCGCCGCGACGGTCTCCGGGTCGCAGGCGGCCTCCGCCTCCGCCAGCGCCGCCTCCGGAACGCGCAGCTCCTCGGCAGCCAGCGCCAGGCGGTCGAAGCGCTCGGTGTAGCGCAGCAGGGCGGCATCGCCCTCCCGGCGCACGTCCTCGAGGATCGCGGCGACGCTGCGGTCGACCGCCTGCTCCTCCTCGCGCCGGGCCAGGAGGAACGCCTCGAAGGCCGCGGCGAAGCCCGGCCGGCGCGCGTCCAGCTCATGCGTCATGGGCGACCTCGCGGAAGCGCTCGACCCAGCCCATGACCTCGCGCGGCCGGGTCTTCAGCGCGGTGCGGTTGACGATGAAGCGGCTGGTCACGTCGGCGATGTGCTCGACCTCGACCAGGCCGTTGGCGGCCAGGGTGGCGCCGGTCGAGACGAGGTCGACGATGCGCCGGCACATGCCCAGCAGCGGCGCCAGCTCCATGGCGCCGTTGAGCTTGATGCATTCGGCCTGGACGCCGCGGGCGGCGAAGTGGCGGCGGGTGATCTCGGGGTACTTGGTGGCGATGCGCACGTGGCTCCAACGGCTCGGGTCGTCGCCCGAGAGCAGCTCCCTGCGCTCGGCGACCGAGATCCGGCAGCGGCCGATGCCGAGGTCGACCGGCGCGTAAACCTCCGGATGGTCGAACTCCATCAGCACGTCGTTGCCGGCGACGCCGAGCTGGGCGCCGCCGTGGGCGACGAAGGTGGGCACGTCGAAGGAGCGCACGCGGACCAGCTGGATGCCCGGCACGCTGGTCGAGAACAGCAGTCGGCGCGACTGCTCGTCGTGGAACTCCGGCTCCGGCTCGATGCCGACCCGCTGCATCAGGGGCACCAGCTCGCGCAGGATCCGGCCCTTGGGCAGGGCCAGGACCAGCGGCGGCCGGCTGGAACGCTCGGAGGGCACGGGCGAGGGTGCTCCGCTTCTGTAGACAAGGACGGTGGAGGAACGGCGCGACCCGTTCCGGGCCGCGGCAGGGTTTACCGCGCGGGCTTGGCCCCGTCCAGATCGGGGGCCGCGTCGCCCCCCGGATCGCCCCCCGGATCGCCCCCCGCATCGCCCCCAGGGTCGCCCGCCGGTCCCGGCGCCGTCCCGGGGCCGCCGGCCGCCGCCCGCGCGCCGTGGTCGGGACGCGACCAGGTCGGCCAGGGTTCGTCGAAGTCCTCCAGGTGACAGCGCACCGCCGAGACGGCGAGCAGGATGCGCCCGCCGTCCGAGAAGCGCAGGTCGACGCGCTTCGGCTCCGTCGCGATGGTCAGCAGGTTCAGGATCTGGTTGCGGTCGCGCTGGTCGATGCCACGGATCTTCACCGCCTCGACCTTGTCGAAGGTGACGCCGCAATGGGTGCGGTAGTAGGTCGGCCGCGGCCCCGCCTCGTGGAAGGCCGCGTCGCGGGCCCGCTCTTCCTCGGTGTCGTCGGGCTCGCCGGCGGCAGGATCGGGCGCGGGCCGCCCGACCCGCTCCGCGGCCAGCCCCTCGGCCTCCTCGACCCCTTCCCACAGGAAGCGGTTGACGACCATGACGAAGCGCCGGTCGCGGCGCAGGAAGGTCACCTCGGTCAGCGGCACCAGGGCGTCCTGCAGCACCGAGGCGATGACGTCCATGTCGGTGGCGTCGTGGGCGCGCAGCTTCAGTCTCGGTGACCTGGCCATGACGGCTCTCCCTTGCCGCTCCGGCCTATTCCGCGACGCGCCGGATGTCGGCGCCGCAGGCGGCCAGCTTGTCCTCGACGCGCTCGTAGCCGCGGTCGAGGTGGTAGACGCGGTTCAGCACGGTCTCGCCCTCGGCGGCGAGGCCGGCCAGCACCAGCGAGACCGAGGCGCGCAGGTCGGTGGCCATGACCGGGGCCCCGGTCAGGCACTCGACCCCGCGCACCAGCGCCGAGGCGCCGTGCACCGTCACGTTGGCACCCATGCGCGCGAGCTCGGGCACATGCATGAAGCGGTTCTCGAAGATCGTCTCGGTGATCATGGCTGCGCCCCCGGCGGTCGCCATCAGCGCCATGAACTGGGCCTGCAGGTCGGTCGGAAAACCGGGATAGGCCTCGGTCATGACGTCGGTGCCCTGGAGCCGGCCGTTGGCCCGGCGCACGCGCAGGCCCCGGTTGGACTCCTCGATGGCGACGCCCGCCTGCCGGAGGACGTCGAGCGCGGCCGTCAGGTGCTCGCCGCGCGCGCCGATCAGGTGCAGGTCGCCGTCGGTGACGGCCGCCGCCATGGCATAGGTGCCGGCCTCGATGCGGTCGGCGATGACCTGGTGCTCGGCGCCGTGCAGGCGGCTGCGGCCGCGGATCGTGACGGTCGCGGTGCCGGCGCCCTCGATCTCGGCACCCATGGCGGTCAGGCAGGCCGCCAGGTCGACGATCTCCGGCTCGCGCGCGGCGTTGACCAGACGGGTCTCGCCGCTGGCCAGGCTGGCCGCCATCATGATGTTCTCGGTGGCGCCGACCGAGACCTTGGGGAAGACCACCTCCCCGCCGGTCAGGCCCCGAGGCGCGCGCGCCTCGATGTAGCCCTCCTTGAGCTCGATCTCGGCGCCCAGCGCCTCCAGGCCGAGCAGGTGCAGGTCGATCGGCCGGGTGCCGATGGCGCAGCCGCCGGGCAGGGAGACCCGGCCGACGCCCTCGCGCGCGACCAGCGGCCCGAGCACCAGCACCGAGGCGCGCATCTTGCGCACCAGGTCGTAGGGCGCGCAGGTGTCGGTGATGGTCCGGGCGGTCAGATCCAGCACCCGCCCGCTGCTGCCGCCGGTGCCGCCGTTGCCGTTCATGTGCAGCTCGACCCCGAGCGTCGAGAGCAGCTTGGCCAGGGTGGTGATGTCCGCCAGGTGCGGCAGGTTGCCGAGCCTGAGCGTCTCCTCGGTCAGCAGGCTGGCCGCCATCAGCGGCAGGGCCGCGTTCTTGGCGCCGCCGATGACGATCTCGCCTTCGAGAGGCCGGCCGCCGCGTATCACGATCCTGTCCATGCCCTGCTTCTGCTTCCTGCCTCGGAGACGCTGCCGGCGAGCGCGCCGGAACGAAGGTAATCCCTGACTCGTCCCACGGGCGAGCAACGGCCGACGGCCGGGAAGGAATCCTTGACCGTTCTAGCCCGCGACTCGCAAGCCGCTCAAGCCTTCAGCCATGGTCCCCCTGGGTGCGGCGCGCCGGCCTCTCCGCCGCCGCTGCCTCTTCGCCGGACTCCGCCCGGCCAGGGTCGGCGGCGCGTTGGCGGGCCTGCTGCTTGCGGCGCAGCAGGTTGGCGCGCAGCTGCTCGGCCAGGCGCGCCTCGCGTGCGGCGCGCTCGCCGCCGGGGGCCGGGCCGTCCGGCCGCTCACGGCCGCCGCCACCGCTGCTGTCTTCGCGCTCCGCCATGGCGCGAAGGTGGCCGCGCCGGGCGGCGAGGTCAAGCGGCGGCGAATAGGCGCTTGCGCCGGGACCGTGATCGGTGCATTTTCCCGCCGCTCTCGGACGCCTCTGCGCTCCGGGATCCTCTTGGCGCCGCCGTAGCTCAGGGGTAGAGCACGCCCTTGGTAAGGGCGGGGTCGCGTGTTCAATTCACGCCGGCGGCACCACCTCCACCCGCACTTTTGCTGGTTTTCTGGCCAGCGACGCCGCCGCCGGCCGTAGCGCGAATACGCGAACGAGCCATGAACTGTGGCCCGAGGGTGGGGGAAGGTGGAGTTTCTGTTCGCGGCCTGTTCGCCGCCTTCCTGCTCACCCTCACCCTCCTCGTCCCGACCGGCGCCGTCGCCGAGCCGACGCACCCGACCCGCTGCCGCGCAGCCTGTTCGATCTGCGGCAACGGGCCCGGGATCTGGATCGCGCTGCAGACGGACCACGACTTGGCGACCTGTCCCGGTGCTCGCCAGCGAGCTCGAGAAGATCCCGACGCTCGAGGCGGCGGCATGACCGGCCGGCTCCCGGCGGAACCGGCGGCGGACCGGCCGGCCGACCTAGGTCGCCGCCGCCGCCCACTTCGCCGCCGAGGCCCACGGCCGGATCGGCTAGGTGCGCAAGTAGACGGGCTCTCAGGCCCCACTGGCGTGGGCCCCGCGGGTCAGCACGTAGACGGCATAGAGCGACTGGCTGGCGGTCATGAACAGCCGGTTGCGCTTGGCGCCGCCGAAGCAGAGGTTCGAGCAGATCTCCGGCAGGCGGATCTGGCCGATCCGCTCTCCGTTGGGCGCGAAGACGTGGACGCCGTCGTAGCCATCGCCGACCCAGCCGGCGCTCGACCAGAGGTTGCCGTCCTCGTCGCAGGTGATGCCGTCGGCCATCCCGGCTCTGCCGTCGAGCGTCATGTCGGCGAAGGTCCGCGGGTTCTTCAGGCTGCCGCCCTCGACGTCGTAGGCCCAGATGATCTTCTTGGCCTCGGGGTAGTGGGAGGCGCCGGTGTCGGCGACGTAGAGGATCGAGTAGTCGGGCGAGAAGCAGAGGCCGTTCGGCTTGAACGGCTCGTCGGCGACCTTGGCCGGGTCGCCGCCCGCCGGGTCGATGCGATAGATCGCCTCTTTCTGGTAGGGCTGCGGCGAGCCGGTGTCGGCCTCGGTGCCCTCGTAGGCGAGCAAGCTGCCGTAGCCGGGGTCGGTGAACCAGATCGAGCCGTCGCGGTGGACGACCGCGTCGTTGGGCGCATTCAGCTCCTGGCCCTGCTCCGGCCCCGCCAGCACCGTCGTCGAGCCGTCGTGCTCGTAGCGCACGACGCGCCGGGTGCCGTGCTCGCAGGCGATCTGCCGCCCCTCGAAGTCGAAGGTGTTGCCGTTGCTGTTGCCCGAGGGCGCGCGGAAGCGCCGCGAGACGTGGCCGTCCTCCTCGAGCCAGCGCAGCTGCTCGTCGCTGGGGATGTCGCTCCAGATCAGGTAGCGGCCGACGCCGTTCCACGCCGGCCCCTCGGCCCAGAGCGTGCCGGTGTAGAGCCGCTGGATCGGCGTGTTGCCGATCTTGGCGGTGAAGCGCGGGTCGAGCTGGACGACGTCCGGCTCGGGATAGCGCACCGGGTCCGCACCCTCGCCGAAGCTGCGGGCGAAGGCCTCGGGCGCCATCGCGGTCGCCGCCGCCACCACACCCGCCGCCTTCAGCAGGCCGCGGCGCGAGACGCCGGCTGGCGCGCCGCCGTCCGCGTAGCCTTCTATGGCGCCAAGGGCTGAAACCTGCTGCGCCTGACTCTCCGACATGACCGGATCCTCCCGTCTGGATGCTGCTGCACCGTTCCGGTGGCCGGCGCGCCCTGCCCGGTCAACAGCCGATGCGAGCCTTCTGCTAGCAGCTTAGTTCTTCTCTTGATTGCCGTCCAGGCGGCGCCGAGGTCGTCGGCACGCGCAGCCGGCTTTTCTCTCGGCGCGCTGGGGCGCATATGATCGCCTCGACCGGCATCCCTCAGCAGCCCCAGGAGAGCGCGCCGTCATGGCCCAGGTTTCGAAGCTGACCATCCGCCTGCACGGCAGCGACAACGTCGTGATCGCGCGCGCGGCGATCCTGGCGGGCACCCCGCTCGAGGAGGAGGCGGTGACGACCCGCGACGCCATCCCCTTCGGCCACAAGATCGCGGTGCGCGACATCGACGCCGGCGAGCCGATCGCGAAGTACGGCCAGATCATCGGCTTCGCGACCGATGCGATCGCCGCCGGCAGCCACGTCCACGTCCACAACGTCGGCCTGCACGATTTCCAGCGCGACTACGGCGTCTCCAGCGAGGCCCGGGCGACCGCCTTCTTGCCCGAGGCGGAGCGGGCCAGCTTCCAGGGTTTCCGCCGGGCCAACGGCGGCGTCGGCACGCGCAACTACATCGGCATCCTGACCTCGGTGAACTGCTCGGCCACGGTCGGCCGCTACATCGCCCAGAGCTTCGACAAGGATCTGCTGGCCGCCCATCCAAACGTCGACGGCGTGGTGCCCCTGGTCCACGGCACCGGCTGCGGCATGGCCGACAGCGGCGAGGGCTACGCCAACCTGCAGCGCGTGCTCTGGGGCTATGCCCGCCACCCCAACTTCGCCGGCATCCTGATGGTCGGCCTGGGCTGCGAGGTCAACCAGATCGACTTCCTGCTCGAGGCCTATGGCATCGAGCGCGGCCCGCTGTTCCAGACCTTCAACATCCAGAGCGCCGGGGGCACGCGCCGCGCCGTCGCCAAGGGCGTGGAGCTGCTCGGCGAGATGCTGCCGCACGCGGACCAGGCGCGCCGCGAGACGATCCCGGCCTCGGAGCTGACCCTGGCCCTGCAGTGCGGCGGATCCGACGCCTACTCCGGCATCACGGCCAACCCCTCGCTCGGCGCCGCCGCCGACTTGCTGGTCCGCCACGGCGGCACCGCGATCCTCAGCGAGACGCCGGAGATCTACGGCGCCGAGCACCTGCTGACCCGCCGCGCCGAGAGCCCGGCGGTCGCCGAGAAGCTGATCGAGCGGATCCACTGGTGGGAGGACTACGCGCGGCGCAACGGTGGCGAGATGAACAACAATCCATCGCCGGGCAACAAGGCCGGCGGCCTGACGACGATCCTGGAGAAGTCGCTGGGCGCCGCCGCCAAGGGCGGCACGACCAACCTCTGCGGCGTCTATCGCTACGCCGAGCCGATCGCGACCAAGGGCTTCGTGTTCATGGACTCGCCGGGCTACGACCCCTGCTCGATCACCGGCCAGGTCGCCAGCGGCGCCAACATGGTCTGCTTCACCACCGGCCGCGGGTCGGTCTACGGCTGCAAGCCGGCGCCCTCGCTGAAGCTGGCGACCAACAGCGACGTGTTCCGGCGCATGGACGAGGACATGGACATTAACTGCGGCGCCGTGCTCGACGAGGGCATCGGCGTGCAGGAGATGGGCCGGCGCATCTTCGAGCGCCTGCTCGAGGTCGCCTCGGGCGCGCGCACCAAGAGCGAGCTGCTCGGTTTCGGCGACGACGAATTCGTCCCCTGGCAGATCGGCGCGGTAATGTAGCCGCCGAGCGCCCGGTCCGGCAGGACGCGCTCCCGATTCCCGTTGACTTGTTCTTCGGCCACCCGGTTAACTTGCAGCCGCAACGATAGAAAAAGAGCGGGCGCACCGCACCCCCAGGGGTAACGAGCGACAGTCTCGGGCGGCGCGAAACGAAACGAAACCGGGAGGAAGAATCCAATGCTCCAAAGGCTCTCACGCCGCCTGTTCGTCGGGCTCGCCCTGGCCGGCAGCGCGCTCGCCGCGCCCCTCGTCCTCGAGGGGGCCGTCGGCACCGCCCAGGCCCAGACGACGCTCAAGTGGGCCCACGTCTACGAGACCAGCGAGCCCTACCACACCTGGGCGGTCTGGGCCGGCGAGGAGCTGGCCAAGCGCACCGACGGACGCTACTCGATCGAGGTCTTCCCGGCCTCCTCGCTGGGCAAGGAGGTCGACATCAACGAAGGCCTCGGCCTCGGCACCGTCGACATCATCTACACCGGCCAGCTGTTCGCCGGGCGCTCCTTCGGCCCGATCGCGATCGGCGGCGCCCCCTACATGTTCCGGGACTACGACCACTGGGACAAGTACCGCAGCAGCGACCTCTTCGAGGAGCTGTCCGACGGCTACATGAGCGAGAGCGGCAACCACGTCGTCAGCCTGACCTACTACGGCGAGCGCCACGTCACCTCGAACAAGCCGATCGAGACGCCCGAGGACATGAAGGGTCTGAAGATCCGCGTGCCGAATGCGCCGCTCTACATGATGTTCCCCAAGTCGACCGGTGCGAACCCGGCACCGATCGCCTTCGCCGAGGTCTACCTGGCGCTGCAGCAGGGCACGGTCGACGCCCAGGAGAACCCGCTGCCGACGATCCAGGCCAAGAAGTTCTACGAGGTCCAGGACTACATCAACCTGACCGGCCACATCACCGACGCCCTGCTGACCATCATCGGCGGGCCGACCTGGGACTCGATGGACGAGGCGGATCGCGACATCCTGATCGAGGTGCTCCGCGAGGCCGCCGACAAGTGCACCCAGGACATCATCGACACGGAGCAGCAGCTGGCGGCCTGGTTCCGCGACCAGGGCAACACGGTGCTGGAGGTCGACCGGGGGCCGTTCCGCGAGGCGACGATCCCGGCCCACAACGGTCCAGACGCGACCTGGGACCAGGAGACCTACGACCGCCTGCAGGCCATCCAGTAGGCCGCCCGCGAGGCCCCCGGCAGCACGGGCCGGCCCGTGCCGACCCCGACGGGACCGCAAGACGGCGAGGACCGGCGCCCCGAGGAGACCGGGGCGCGGGGGGGGGGGTGG